>CAZOOR010000042.1:13821-24459 GCA_964581505.1 uncultured Hyphomicrobiales bacterium | reverse complement strand
TTTTTATCATAATGATTTCATCTTCTACTTCGGATTAAAATCTTAGATTTGAAAAAAGATTTGTTTATACAATAATAATTATTTAATTTAATATTTGGAATGAATGTTTTCCGCAAATGGGAAGTAATGATAACACAAAGAATTAATTATTAGCTATTAACTATTATAGAATTTGTTTACAATGTTTTTTAAATAATATGGGGTATTATAATGTTTGGTTTGGGTACACAAGAGTTATTTATTATTTTACTTTATTTTTTACCTTCAATTGTTGTAGCAATTAGAAAAAATTGGAAATTACTAGTAAAAATAGTATTAACCCAATTATATTCAGCTGCTTTCATATTCATAATATTTTTTATTATTATTAAGAATAATCCGAATCTAATAAATCATTAGTTAAGTTTAATTATAAAATAAAATTGATATGATTACTACCATCAGTTTGGGAACTGTAAAAGTTATAAATGAATTGTAATAAATGAAAACATTTGAGCCAAAAAGCCGTGAAGAATGGCGGAAGTGGTTGGAAGAGCGCCACTCCGACACAGACGAAATATGGCTTGTCTATTACAAAAAGCACACAAACAAAGCAACTGTATCTTATGCCGAATCGGTCGAGGAAGCCCTTTGCTTCGGGTGGATTGACGGGATAAAGAAAAGAATTGATGACGAGCGATATACTCACCGGTTCACCCCTCGCCGCAAAGGCAGCAAATGGTCGCCGAAAAATATTGCTACTGCCGAAAGAATGATAGCGACCGGAAAGATGGCACCAGCCGGTTCAAATGCCTTCGAGCAACGAAAGGAATATGACGAACCGGCATCGGGGGAGTTCGTAAAAGATACACTTGCTCCTCAATATGAAGAGTTATTAAAAAAAAATAAAACCGCTTGGACTAACTTCAATAATCTACCGCGAAGTCATAAGAAGAATTATATCTTATGGCTCAACAGCGCCAAAAAAGATGCAACAAAATTAAAACGCATTAATGAAGCAATTGAATTATTAGAGAAAAACAAAAATTTAGGAATGAAATAAGACAGCTGATTAGAGTCTATCCTTTTGTTATTAGCAAATAAAATCATATTTTAATTATAAGTTCATAAACAATTGGCATTCAAAATATGAAATTAGAAAAACAATTTACTTAAATACGCGAATTAATCAACAAAGCAAAATCAAAAGCTTATAAAGCTGTAAATACCGAATTAATTAATCTTTATTGGGAGATAGGTAAATATATTTCCCAAAGAATTAGTTATTCAGAATGGGGAAAAGGAATTGTTAAAAATTTAGCAATATTTCTTAAAAATAACGAACCTGAACTAAAGGGATTCTCCTCACAAAATTTATGGAGAATGAAACAGTTTTATGAAGCATATAAAGATTATCCGAAACTCTCGACACTGTTGAGAGAAATTCCTTGGTCACATAATTTGGCGATACTTTCGGCATCTAAAACAAGAATACAGGAAACGAGCAAGCCCATCTTTGTATTTTGTGTGCGAACATCCGCCCTGCTGATATTATCTTTTAAACTATTTTTGTCTTAATAAAATTCCTTTCCAGAGCAGTGTAGTCTTATCATTTGTGAAGACATTAAATATTAATGTGTCTGTTTTAACAACAAAAGTCTGAAGGGCTATTTTGTTAAAACCATCAAATTCTTTTTCGGTAAAAATAAGTGTATTATTTTTAATATAATATGAGGTGGAATCTTTATTACCTTTTAAAAACCAATAAAACTTATTCTTTTTGAAAACACAATTACTGAACATAAATCCATCAGCCTCTTCCTTGAATTGCGAGCAGCTGTCCTTTTTGAAATTTGAGTCGAAAAAATTCGTCGTCATTTTATTTTCTGTTGATTGAACTAATTTCCAATGTCCAATTATTGAATTGTTTCCGCTTCTGCAAGCATTGAAGTTTAGCAACAGAAATAAAATAATTATTAATTCGCCGGATACAAATGCTTTGTTTTCCATAATATGTTTTTTTGTTTAATAATAAAATTCATTTGCAATATTTTTTATCTCAATTTGATTAAATGGCATTACGTTATAAACTGTTAGAGTACAAGTACCTTTACAAGTATCTTTGCATTGGTAGAATGTTCCTTTGAATGGTACAGTTGTTGAATCTAATTCACATCCACAATTACAAGACGCTGTTTCTGCACAAAAGTTGTTTGCAATATTTTCAGGAAGGATGAAAGGGATAGCTCTACCTGCTATATTAACTAACCCAATTAAATGTCCATTCGGTGCTTCAATTTGTTGTCGTAAAGGATTAAAAATAAATTCCGGCATAGAATTATTCGGATAAATAACATCAATATAATTACTGATGATATTTTGTATTTCAGGAATTTGTAAAATGGCACTATTACCACCTGGTATAGAATTAAAATTATTCTCAATGATATATGGAGCAATTGATAAATTTACAAATCCACCCATTAAAACTTCAATATTGCCATTGATTATTTTTGTCTTCATTCTACAGTCTTGACATTTGCCTAAACATCCGCCCGTCCCATTGAAAAAGAAAGGATTGCACCATCCTCCCTGTGTTTTACAATTGCAACTAATATTAATTTTATTTGCATTTAGTGATGGTAATATTTTTTGATTATGAATATCAATACCAATATAAACCCAATTTTCAGGAACTTCAAAATCTAGTGAACCATCTTCATTTTTAGTAATAATAGTCCCATTTGGATAATACATCTTTTTCATAATGCACCTCATAAATAAATTAATAAAACAAATCTAAAAAAACAAATGCATAATGCATTTCGGGTGAATTTACACACACACACAAGAAAAATCACATTTCTGTAACCTATGTGTTGCTAACAGTAATTCTTACTTCTAATTCCAAATTTCTAAATTTATCCCCTTCGTACGGCGGCAGAAACAAGGAAACCGCGTCCTGAAGTATGCCAAAAATGGTTGGCAGTGATTATTGACAAAATTATTTTAAAATAAATAAATGGATACGTTTTTATTAATAATGATATGAATTATATCTTAAAGAAAGACCGCCTACACATTGGCGGTCTTTTTTTTTATTATCTTATGTATTTTTTCATTATTTTTATTTTTTTCAAATACCCAATAACCGAAAGCGAATGAATGTTTTAGTACTCGGTGCGGGCGAGATTGGTTTTCTTCTCGCAAGCAAGTTGATAGAAAGCAAGCACAACATTACGATAATCGAAAGTGATTCGACTATGGTAAATAAGGCTCGCGAACATCTTGATGCCAATATCATTGAGGGCAATGCCGCCGACTACGCAGTCCTGAAGCGTGCGAATCTCTCCTCATTCGATGTAGTAACGGCAGTAAGTAATAATGATGAAGTAAATATGCTTAGCGGGATTATTGCCAAGAAAATGGGTGTAAAGACTGTTATTGTTCGAGTCAAAAAGCAGGAATATACTTCTGCCGATTTCCCGCTCAATGATTTTGAATACAGTCCAGACTTAATTATTCAACCGGAAAAGGAGGTTGCACGTTCAATCTCTCAACTTGTCCGTAATGCAAGTGCAACTGATTATTTCGAGTTTGAGAACGGCAAAGTGAAAATCGTAGGCATTCGTATTGATAAGAACTTCAAGCATGCCGGAATTAAGCTGGCACAGCTCGGTTCGCGGAGCAAAGATTTGTCATTCACAATATTGGCTATGCTACGAGCGGAACATACATTAATCCCAAAAGGAAATGATTGGATAAAAACCGGGGACCAGATATTTTTTGTTTGCGAAAATAATGCACTTGTACAAGTTCTGGAATTTTTTGGCAAAGATGATTCTATGGTACAGAACGTAATGATAATCGGCGGCGGTTTAGTAGGTCAATATATTGCACAAGATTTGGAAAAAGAAATCAATGTAAAGATTATCGAAAGCGACTATCGCAAAGCTAAACTATTGGCTCAGAACTGCCGCAAATCTCTGATTATCCAAGGAGACGCAACCGAAATGAATCTTTTGCAGCAGGAAGATATAAGCGGTATGGACGAATTTATTGCTGTTTCCGGCGATGATGAAACAAATATTATTACGAGTATGCTGGCACAGCATCTGCAAGTTCCACGAACAATTACCTTAATTAAAAAAGTGGAATACCTGCCGATGACCGCTTCTATCGGACTTGATGCCGTAGTGAGCAAGCAGGTTATTACCGTTAATGCAATTCGTCAGTTTATCAGGCGGAGACGTATTGCTTCATTTACGGAAATACCCGGAGTTGATGCACTTGTCTTGGAGCTGGAAACCACAGTAAAATCTAAAATTACCAAGAAACCGCTAATGAAAGTCGGTTTTCCGAATGGTGCAATTGTCGGAGCAGTTATCAAGCCTAACGGTGAAGTCGAAATTCCAACGGGATTAACACAGATTGAACCTCGCGATAGAGTTGTAGTTTTTCTATCACCTGAGCGGCAGCGCGAAATTGAAAAATTGTTTTAAAGTCGGATTAATCTAATGAGATACAGGGTTGTAATAAAAGTTCTGTCGCTAATCATCATTTTCACAAGTTTGGCTATGTTGCTTGCTTTGCCATTTTCGTATTATTATGGTGATAATGATAGTGCGGCAATCCTCATTAGTGCAGGCATCGGTTTTGCGATTAGTTTGCCAGGATTATTCCTTACTTCACGCAAACGCGAAGACATAAGGGCAAAGGAAGGCTTTGCAATTGTTTCGCTCGGGTGGGTTTCCTTTGCGTTAATCGGTGCATTGCCATTTATGCTATCAGGTACTACTGCCGGCTTTGCCGATGCTTTTTTCGAGACTATGTCGGGCTTTACTACAACCGGAGCAACTATATTGACAGATATAGAAGCAGTACCTCATGGTATTTTGTTCTGGCGCAGTCTGACGCATTGGCTCGGCGGTATGGGAATAATTGTGCTTACAATTGCTATACTACCGTTTCTCGGTGTCGGCGGTATGCAGATGTTCAAAGCTGAGTCGCCGGGTCCTACTGTGGACAAACTTTCACCCCGAATAGCAAGTACGGCAAAAATACTCTGGGGCGTTTATGTATTCTTTACATTGTTCGAGACCGGACTGCTAATGCTTGCCGGCATGTCGCTTTTTGATGCACTGTGCCACTCCTTCGGGACACTTGCCACAGGCGGCTTTTCTACAAAGAATGCCAGTGTTGCCGCATATTCCAGTGCAACTGTTGATTATATTATTATAATATTTATGATTATAGCAGGGACTAATTTCTCTTTACATTATAAATTATTTACGGGTAAGTTTTCCGATTTCTTTAAAAATTCCGAATTCAGATTTTTCATTTCTTTAATTGCATTCTCAACATTAATTATTTTCTTTGAAGTGCTTATTTTTCACTACCACGATGCGGGTAAGAGTTTTCAGGATTCGCTATTTCAGGTAAGTTCAATAATGACAACAACAGGTTTCGGTACCGCAGACTACGAACAATGGTCGATTACAGCACAGATAATACTATTTATGCTTATGTTTATCGGTGGGAGTGCCGGTTCGACAGGTGGCGGTATTAAAGTAATTCGTCTCTTACTCTTGTTGAAATTTGCATACAACGAACTTATTCGCTTACTGCACCCGAATGCAATTGTTGCCGTCAAGGTGGGCGGACAAGTGATTGATAGAAAAGTATTAATCAATGTTGCCGGATTTTTTATTATCTACGTGATGATAACCGCAGTCAGCGTGCTGATTGTTTCCGCTTTTGGAATTGACTTTACGACATCAATGGGTGCAGTCGCCGCAACGATGAATAATATTGGTCCCGGTCTCGGACAAGTCGGACCAACCGACAATTACGCACATCTGCCGGCGGCTCTCAAATGGTTCTTGTCCTTTCTAATGATGCTAGGCAGGTTGGAAGTTTATACCGTGATTATTTTACTATCACCTACGTTTTGGAAAAGATAGAAGAGTAGATGATATTAAATCAAAATATAACTAGTACAATAAAATATATTTATTTCAGTCCATTTGGTAAAAAGAAAAATAATTAATAAATTTGTAAAGCGTCCGGTATGAGTCGCAAAGCGTCTTATGCAGAAGAAATTTCTTCATCGCCGGTCGCTTTTTTTATTATAGGGTTCAAAATTATGTATTTATGCTATATTGATGAATCAGGTACATCTTCTATTCCCGGGAATACATCGCATTTTATACTTGCCGGCATAGCCATTCCCATTGATAAATGGAAATCTTGTGAAAACGAAATAAGAAAAATCAAAGAAAAATACGGATTACAAGGTAAAGAAATTCATACCGGTTGGATATTGAGAAAATATTTGGAACAAGACAGGATTTCGGACTTTGCGTCTTTGAATAAAAGTGAAAGAGTAACTAATGTTATGCAAATCCGAAAAAAAGAAGTATATAGAATACAAAAAGAAAAGCCTTCATATTTAAAACAAACTAAGAAAAATTACAAAAATACTAATGACTATATTCATTTGACTTGGAATGAAAGGAATAAATTAATTGAAGAAATCGTTGATTGCATTTCGTCTTGGGGATTTGCTCGTGTTTTTGCAGAATGTATTGATAAAACATATTTTGACCCGACAAGAACAAGTCAAACTGTTAGCGAACAAGCATTTGAGCAAGTTGTATCCAGATTTGAAAATTTTTTAAAAAATATTAGTAGTTCCGGTGATAAAATTTACGGATTGATTATTCATGATAATAATGAAACAATAGCTAAAAGACATACACAATTAATGAAAAAATTTCATAAATCCGGAACATTTTGGACACAAATTAATAATATCATTGAGACTCCTTTATTTGTTAATTCAGAATTAACTTCAATGATTCAAATAGCAGACGTCTGCGCTTATGTGCTTAGGAGGTATTTAGAGAACGATGAATCTGATTTATTTGAGAAAATTTTCGGACGGGCTGACAGAAAAAAGAATAAAGTTGTTGGCGTTAGACATTTTACAAATAAAGAATGCGAATGTTTAATATGCCAAAATCACTCAAATAATTAATAAAATCAAGATACGATGATTGTTCATATCAAAACAACTTATATTAATGAATGTAATTCGATGAAAAAATGATAAATAATCTATTTTAATTCCTCGTGCAGTTTTTTCATAAAGCCTTTCAAGTTATTCGACAATACCGGAAATTTGCTAGCCGGGACTTTGCCGTCAAGCAACACTAAAAGCCGTAAGTTAAAATCTTCATTAGCACGATTCATATATATTCTGTCTAATATAATATATCGAAACATATCAATAAAATGCAAATCATCTTGACTATTCGTATTGACATATTTAAAAAGTGATGTTACCTCGTCTGCAAGTTTGTAGAATTTATCATCACTTATTTGCTTACGCTTTGACGGGACTAACTTATCAGCAAGGATATTGAATTGCAGAAATGGACGTAGTCCAAGCATTGATTTCGGGTTGAAACCTGAACTGAAATACACATCTTTCTCGAATTTATTCTGTTTGAGAATATCAAGAAGCAAGCGGTCGCTGCGCAATAAATATGCACCTGCATAAGATGGCGGGACAGTCCATTTAAAAGCAGTAAAAAATTTGGGGACATTTATTGTGATTTCCGTGCTATCCCAAGGAGAATAATTAAGAGTATCAAGATTATTATTCGAGTATGTAAAATCAACAATTTTGTGTCCAGACAAATAATGAGGATACCATTGTGTATTCAGCAGATTGTCATCAATTATGCGAACATCGCTTCTGTAATTTTCAATTATCTGTAAATACCACATAGGAATTGTGACATTATCACCCATAGTAAATAAATAAGCACTATCCGAGCATAAATCAAGGGACTTGCGATTGACTGCAAGAAAGAAATCACCAAAGCCGCCCCGCTTCTTGCCTTCCCGAAAACACCATTCGGCTGAATCCGGCTTGTTGAAATTTAGATATGACATTGCTTGCGAACCCCATACACTTGTTAGCCGTGAATACGGGTCAAGTAGTAATATTTCACCTTTGTATTTCGCTTGTAGTTTAATCGTTTTTTCATATTCGCGGCTGGATTTAATAGTAAGGTGAATATTAAGATTATTCATTGAACTTGCGTCCTTAGCATTCAGTCGATCGTAAGCGTAAGCGAGAAAATAATGTGCTTCTGCATTATCAGGTTTTAGTTTTACAGCTTTTTCGAGATTATCCACAGCGATAGTAAAATCCTGTTTATTCCATTCTTTATGAAATTCCGCTTTACCTTTTTCGAGAAAATCCTCGAACAATACATTCTGCGCAAATACCGTACCGCAGGAAAGTATAAAGAATGCTATATACTTGCTAAATATCATATTAACGTAATAATAAATGAAACAATCAACTCAATTCGGAACCCGTGTTCAGAGTCGTTTTAGGCTCGAATAGCATTACTTCAACTTCTTCCTCGGCAACGGAACGATGTTCCACACCGCGGGGTACAACAATAAATTCGTTCTCTTTTAGCTCAACAGCTTTATTTCGAAATTCTATTCTTAATGTACCTTTTACAACAAAGAACATTTCCTCTTCGTTTTCGTGCCTGTGCCAAGTGAAAGCACCTTTGAATTTTGCAATTTTTATGTATTGTCCGTTCAATTCCACAAGAACACGCGGTTTCCAATGCTCTTTACATTGTGCAAGTTTGTCGATTATATTTACTTTATGCATATCTTAATAGTTCCGTTTTATGATTAATAACTATATACTAATATACGAAATCGCAACATTATTTTTGACAAAAGATTTGTTTTTTTTGATGATAGTAAAAAAATTCTTACATTTAATTATTGATATTCTGATATTTCATTAAATATTGAGGGAAAATATGAATTTGTTTGTTGCCGTTATATTTTTATTAATAGTATTCATCTCGTCCGGAACAGCTGAGCAGAATATACCCTCTGATAAAAGTACATTGATTGAACAGAAGTTGTTTGGCAAGAACAATGTCAAGAAAAGAATAAAATATATATCCAAAAATGGAACTTTTGGTTCCGAATCACAAATCTTGAGTATTGAATGTTTTGATAAAAACGGTAGGATTATCCTTGACTCCAATTTTGCTGATGATAGTGAATTTGGAACTAAATATACTAAATATGAATACGACAGAAATGGCGATATAAAGAGAATTATTTATTATGGAATTTCGGATAAAGCTATTGTTCATACTTGTATATATGACAATAACGATAAACTTGTCCAAAGAAAAATTGAATATGGCGATATTGAACATATTGAATATTCATATGACAGCACAGGTTTATTATTGCAGGAGACGCATTACAGTAAAGCAAATTCAGAAAAAATCAAGCAAATCGAATATTTATATAATTCTGCCGGACTTATCAGCAAGGTTTTACAAATAAAATTTGACAAAAATAAAAACGGTTCCGGCAGTTTGGAGTTAGAAATCAATAATTTCTACAATTCAGATACTCTTGTTAAATCTACTGCCGTTTATCCTGAATTCGATATATCTAATACTGTAAAGTTTGTATATTCAGATTCCGGTTTATTGGAGAAAGTCATACCTATTGATTCGGAAGGAAAAGAGATGAAGCGATTTACTATTTTCTTCCAATATGAATTTCGATGAAAAAAGTAGAGGAACAGTTGCAATTAACCGTTCCTCTGGTTTCATCATTATCTATTTCTTATAAACAACAAAATGGAATCCATTATTAATTCTAGTATTATCAGTTTTCCAAACGTGAACATAGAAGTATGTTCTGGCTTGATAAACAGTACATATTCTAGGAAAACTTGATTGACCGGCAGTAACAACTACATTGTATGCAGCAGCACTTGTAGGTGCCGAAGAAAACGTAATTTTGTATATTCCAGCACTTGTATTGGCAACAGAAAAACC
Source organism: uncultured Hyphomicrobiales bacterium (assembly GCA_964581505.1). Lineage (GTDB taxonomy): Bacteria > Bacteroidota > Ignavibacteria > Kapaibacteriales > UBA2268 > CAZOOR01. Next base: position 14,572 of record CAZOOR010000042.1, on the reverse strand, counting down.
CGAGCTACTGGCATCTGTTAATATATTTCCAGGCGAATTAACAAAACCATAAATATAGGCTTTCATATCAGCACTACCGGAATGATTTCCCAATAATTTCTTTGATACATAGACATCGCCCTTAAAATATCCGGCATAATTACCGCTTTTTGTTACTTCCCTTGATGTTACTTCTCCATATATCGCATAGTGGTCGCCACCGGCTCTTGTAGATATACGACTCCAAACTCCGCATTTTATTCCGCTACCGCTTCCCCACAAATCATTCCTTGTACCATAATGAATTCCATTGCCTGAGTTTGAAATTAAATTATTACAACCAACTTGCATACCACTACCACTTCCGGATAAATTATTGCCTATGCCATAATGCTCCCCGTTACCTGTGTTTGAAATATAATTAACACAACCAAATTGAGCACCACTACCACTTCCGGAAAGCGAATTTTGCGTACCTATATGTATTTTACTGCCGGTATTTGAAATAGTATTATAAACACCATACAAAAATATATTCCCACTTCCATCAATTGAATTTTTAACTGCTGCGCAATATGCTCTTCCATTTGTTGTATTTGAATTTACAGTAAGTTTATTCTCTACTACTTTCCCATAACTTCTACCTGTATAATCAATATCATTGAGTATTGCCTTATTATTTACACTTTTAATAAATAATTTGTTTCCGGCTACCAGTGTATTTGTACCAATACTGATACTTCCTGTATGATACATATTATCGGTAATTGCG
>CAZOOR010000042.1:0-13721 GCA_964581505.1 uncultured Hyphomicrobiales bacterium | reverse complement strand
AAACTTGCCGCAAAGAGCAATACTGCAAATAGTGTGAATAATTTTTTCATTTGATACTCCTTAATTTTTTATAATTTTAAATACTTTTACATCTTTGTTTTTATTACTGATTTTAAGCACATAAACGGCAGGCGATAAATCATTCATTTTGATTTTAGTTTCATTTCCGTTTATTTTTCCGTTTGTAATTTTTTTTCCGTCCACACGGAAAAGTTTGTAGCTAAGATTTTGTACATCAATATCTTTAATCGATATCATAAGATAATCTTCTGTAGGATTTGGGAAAACTGTGATTGTAAGATTCATCTCTTCGTTTTCCTCAACACCTGTTTCTTCTGAAATCTCATAAGGCTGTTGCACACCCTCAATTACAGAACCACTGGCAGTCGTATAGATATTATTTACAACCTGTCCGACCGTGTAGCTAACCTTGCCGCCGGCGCCACTTCCGTTGCCGCCGCTTGTTGTGATTATCTGCTGTCCCGAAAGCAATGCAGGAAAAACAAATGCAAGTACAATAATAATGCTCGAAATGATTCGTGAATTCTTCATAATAACACTCCTAAAATGTTTAAAAATTTATTCTAATATAGGTTTATTTCTTATAAACAACAAATTGAATTGAACTGGTTGCCGCTTTGCCTATTTTATTCCAAACATAAATTTTGAAATAACTTCTACCCTTTACAATAGTACAAGTGATAGGTTGTGAGTTGGTAGCTGTTGCCAAAACAATATATTTTGAACTACTACTGGGAGGATTGCTAAAAGCAACCCTATACACACCTATAGCAGTACGAGTGCAAGTAAAACCGTCAGAACTGGCATCTAATAATTTGGTTCCGGCGGATAATATATATCCATAAATATAGGCTTTCATATCAGCACTACCGGAATGATTTCCCTTCAACTTTCTTGATACATAGACATCGCCCTTGAAATAACCGGCATAATTACCGCTTTTTGTTACTTCTCTTGATGTTACTTCTCCATATATCGCATAGTGGTCGCCACCGGCTCTTGTAGATATTTGTCCCCAAACTCCATATTTCTTCCCGGTGCCTCTACCGGTTAAATAATTCACTGCGCCATAATGCTCTTCGTTGCTTGTGTTTGTAATATAATTGTTGCAACCAACTTGAATGCCACTACCACTTCCGGATAAATGATTGATTATGCCATAATGTTCCCCATTGCCTGTGTTTGAAATATAATTGCTACAACCAATTTGAGCACCACTACCACTTCCGGTAAGCGAATTTCCCGTACCTATATGTGCTTTACTACCGGTATTTGTAATTGTATTATAAACACCATACGAGAGTATGTTTCCATTTCCATCAATTGAATTTTTAACTGATGCGCAATATGCTTTTACAGCAGTTGTATTTGAATTTACAGTAAGTTTATTCTCTACTACTTTCCCATAGCTACTACCTGTATAATCAATATCATTGAGTATTGCATTATTATTTACACTTTTAATAAATAATTTGTTTCCTGCTACCAATGTATTTGTACCAATACTGATACTTCCTGTATGATACATATTATCGGTAATTGCGTTCGGTGGTTTTGTTCCGCCTATTTCGTAAAATGTAACGGGCTTGTTACTCAAGTCATTATAATTACCGCTGAAATCATCGCTCTCGTCTTTGTCCCAGTTCCCGAATGCACTTGCATTGACATCTACACCTAATTGATTCGCCTCTGTTCCGTCACCTTTCAGCGTTCCATCGGAAGCCACTACTTGCGTTCCCCACTGGTCGCCGCCTCCGCTTCCGGCTGGTAAGGTTACCGTATTACCGTCTGTAATACTCAATTGATTTCCATTAATTCTCAGCTTTTGCAATTCATTAGTATTGGAATCATCTTTGTTATTCCAATTTGTTATGTCGGCATTTGTTATGCCTTTTGCTGGTGATGCCCTGAATATTGGGTCATTCTCCGTTACTGGTCCAGCTGTCTTGGCATAGAAAGCATAAGGAACACTAAGTAACTGTGTAGTACCCTTAATAGAATATGATGTGCCTCCGTGCGGGTCTATTTCCGTCTTTATGAAGTACGGTCCGTCAGCCCAATTAATTGCCGAAAAATTTCCTAATAATGCTGTGCCACCACCTATTTCCAAGGAAACTAATCCATTTTTATTTGTTCTCGGATTGGGGTTATACACTTCTGAATATACAACCGTAGTTCCTTTTATGATACTTATTTTAACTCCGATTGTTCTGTTGGCAATCAGTTTATCGCTTGCATCTCTTACGACTGCCTGATATGTCATCTTTTTTGGAATTTGAGCATTCAAACTTGCCGCAAAGAGCAATATTGCAAATAGTGTGAATAATTTTTTCATTTGGTACTCCTTCAGAATAATTAAAAAGGTTTATTGAATTGAGAAAAAGATTATAATCAACATCGAACACACATAAATAATCGAAAATATCCATTCGGCTCTTTCGCTTATTTCACCTAATAATGAACGTAAAATCATTAATATTGAAATTATTATTACACCCAGAATCCATATAGGATTCGTATCAAAAATCAATGGTTGCAATAATATTATTAATAAACAAAGCGATGAAATTATATGTGTGCGTAATTCATTCACAATGCAAAAAACGTGAATTTTATGAAGAAATGCCTGTATTAAAACGACAAAAACAAGGAAAAAACGGTATTTAAGTAAAAAATCACTTATTTATTGTTTTTTTTTCAGAAATTCGCTTGGTGATATTTCGAAATGCATTTTAAATTTTTTGGAAAAATATGACGGGTCAGAGAAACCGAATTCATAAGCGGCATCGCTCACATTGCCTGCTTTATTCTTTAAATAATCTGCGGCAAGTTTTAGTTTAACTACACAAATAAAATTAGTTGGGGTTAAATCTATTTCTTCGCGTGTTATTCTCTGAAAATTCCTTAACGAAATTCCCAGGTGGTCTGCAAGTTCGTCTGAGTGAACTGTTTCGTTTTTATTCTCTGTGATATACTGCGTAGCTTTTTGTAGTATTTGCTCATTGTAGCTTAAATATTCACCGATTTGCTTTACGGCGATTTTATTCTGTTCTATTTCGGAAGATAAGGGAAGTTTCTGCAGTTTATGGGCGCGATATATTAAAAATGAAATTAGTAGAATAGCAAAGAAAACCGTAAAAATATAAATCCACAACCATGCTGATTTATATTTTTCAGATAATCTTTCGTACCAATTTGGTCCTCCACTCAGCTGAATATGTTTCCAATAAATCGGATAACCGAAGTCACTATAACCACACCAATCAAATGGCCACACTCCGGTTGAGAGGTCTTCAAATTGAATTGATTGATTTTTCGGATAGTCAATATCATTAATGCAAATATCAAGTAGCATTTTCTTATTTGCTTCCGGTACAATAGCTATTGCTAGGAAAGGAATAACTATTTCAACAGTATAAGCACTGTCTGGTATATTATCATTTATTATTCCGTTTCTATTCACGGCGGAATAAAATAGAATATTCTGCCCGAAGTCCTTTGGAACTGCAAATGTATCTGCAAGCATTTCTCGCAAATCACCTTTGAAGACCGCTGTTTCATTCATAATATCAACAACAAACTGATAGTCATTAACATCAATTTTTTCTTTACCTTCATTTCCTGTATCAATATAGAGTTCAATTCCATCGTTCAAATACATCAATGGTTTATCAATTCTACTTTTGGCCTCAGCAAAAAAATGCTTATCCCAAACAGTGATAGCAAAGCATAAATTTTCCTTATTCCAAAATGCACGGAATCTTACTTTATTTCTTGATTTCGGTAATAATACTTTTGTAAAATCAAAATCAGGGGGATAAACAACATCTAAATTATATAATGGTGTTGGTGTGATACAGTGAAGTGTATCAGAAAAAGTATATTCAAAATATTCTTTCCAGTCATCTAATTTTCCATCAACTTTTATTTCTTGATTCGAGTATGGGATATGAAACACTTCATCTTTTCCTTGTAATTCAGGAAATAATACAAAGAAGATAGCAGCAATATATGTAAATGCTCTTTTCATTTCCCCATTTTTCGATGTAGCATTATTCTACATCAATAATTAATGATATACTAATATACGAAATATTATGAATATTTTTTAACAGTTTATACTATTATATTTCATATAAAAAGAGGACTGCCCCATAGAAAGGCAGTCCTCGCTATCTTTAACCGGAAAATAAATTACGAACAACCTGTGGTAGCACCACAATCCTCGCAAACCGTGCAAGAACCATTACGCTTTACCCTGATAGAACCGCAAGCGGAACATTGTTCGCCTGTATATCCGATTTGTTTTGCCGCTGTGCTTTGCTCAAATTTTGCCGCTGTGTCGTTTGTTTTTCCGTTGCCGTTTGAATTGACAACGACAAATGACGACTCTTCAACATCAGCAACAATTTCCTTTTTATTTACAACAGTAGATGTTTCGTCATCTTCCTTATTTTCATTTTGATTATCGCTTTCGCTACTATCTTCCGAATTATCACTCGAAGAAGCGGAAATTTCATCAACTGCTTTTACGTGAACAAAGTCCGTAATATTAAGATAATCATAACCGAGTGAACGAAATACATAATCAAGAATTGATGTAGCCGAGCGAATGGCTTCGTGTCCATCAACATAACCGGCAGGCTCGAATCTCGTAAATGTGAACGAATCAACAAGCTCGTCAAGTGGTACACCATACTGTAATGCTTTTGAGGTAAGCACTGCAAAGCAGTTGAGCAAGCCTTTGAACGAAGCCCCTTCCTTATACATATCAATAAAGATTTCACCAAGCGAACCATCTTCGTATTCACCGGTACGTAGATAGACTTTATGACCGCCTACATAAGCTTCACGAATATACCCGTTTCTTTTTTTCGGTAATTTTTTTCTTTCCGAACGCCGCTCTATATTTTCAAGAATCTGCTCCTGAACTTCCTTCGGTCCCTTTGTTTCGTCCAAAGTATTCTCATCACCAAGCATCACTACTTCGTCCAATCCATCTTCATGTGCTGATGTAAGCGGTTGCGAGAGCTTTGAACCGTCTCGATAAATAGCAATGGCTTTGAGCATCATCTTCCAAGATTCCAAATATACATTACCTATTTCTACGACTGTTGCTTGCTCAGGCATATTGACCGTCTTGGATATAGCACCGGAAATAAATGGTTGTACGCCGGCTAACATCTTTACGTGTGCCATATATTGAATATAACGTTTGCCATTTTTGCCACACTTATTAGCAGTATCAAATATCGGCAAATGTTGCTCTTTAATATGCGGAGCGCCCTCAAGCATCATTGTACCGCAAACATAATCGTTAGCACGTTCGATTTCTTCATCTGTAAAGTCAAGTTCCTTTAGCATATCAAAAGTTGGCGAGTTCAGTTGCTTTTCGGAAAATCCGAGTTTATGACAAAAATCCTCACCCAATGTCCATTTGTTAAATGCAAATTTTATATCAAAGACATTATCAAGCAATTTTTCGATTTCTCTTAATTTTTCTTCGGTAAAGCCTTTGTTCATCAAAGATTTATAATTTATTGCAGGAGCGTCAATTAAAGTTCCGTGTCCCTTACTGTATTTCTCAATATCCTCAATTTGCTTATTGCTATAACCGAGTTTATGTAATGCCTTTTGTACGGATTGATTGACAATCTTGAAATAACCACCACCGGCAAGCTTTTTGAATTTAACAATTGCAAAGTCGGGTTCAATACCTGTTGTGTCGCAATCCATAACCAACCCTATTGTTCCTGTCGGAGCAATCACAGTAACTTGTGCATTGCGGAAACCATGCTTTGTTCCCAGCTCGCGGGCTTGGTCCCAAGTATGCTTTGCGGCATTAATTAATTCTTTATGAGTATATCGCGGATTTAGTCCAATCGGTTTAATGGACAGTCCTTCGTATTCTTTCTCATCAGTAAAATATGCCGCCCTGCGATGATTGCGAATTACTCTCAGCATATCATCTTTATTCAAATCATATTTCGGGAATGTCCCCATTTCCGCTGCCATTTCCGCAGACGTTGCATATGATTGACCTGTCATTATCGCCGAAATAGCACCTGCCATTGCTACACCTTCTGGTGAATCATAGGGAATACCATTGACCATTAGCAATGAACCGATATTTGCAAAACCAAGACCAAGTGTGCGAAAATCGAAACTCTGTTGTGCTACTTTTTCCGAGGGGAATTGTGCCATTAGTACAGATATTTCGAGTACAATTGTCCATATTCTTACAGCATGTTTGAAGTCATCAATTAGGAACTCACCTTTTTCTTCATCAAAGAATTTCATCAGATTGAGACTTGCAAGATTGCATGCAGTATCATCAAGGAACATATACTCACTGCAAGGATTACTGGCATTTATTCTACCCGATTGCGGGCAAGTGTGCCATTCATTTATAGTCGTGTCATACTGCATACCCGGGTCTGCACTTTTCCAAGCACTTAAATTTATTTTACCCCATAAATCACGTGCTTTGACCTGACGAATTACTTTATCATCGGTACGGAAACGAAGTTCCCACATTTCGTCATTTTCTACCGCACGCATAAAATCATTGGTTACACGAATTGAATTGTTTGAATTTTGTCCACTCACCGTTGCATAAGCTTCACTCTCGTAGTTTGTATCGAATACATTCAAATCAAGATTTGTATAGCCCTGTTCCACAAGCGTAAGAATACGCAAAATATAATTAAGCGGCACACCTCGATGTAAAGATTTTTGAACGAGTTCGTTTAATTTTTCATTTGTTGTTCTGTCTGTTCCGTTTTGTAGTGCTTCATCAATTATTGCCTGTAGAAAAGTTGCATTAATACGCGAACCCGAAACAAGAGCCGCAACTTTATCTTCTTCTTTTGCCTTCCATTCAATAAATTGCTCTACGTCCGGATGGTCAATATCAACAATAACCATTTTAGCGGCGCGGCGTGTTGTTCCACCTGATTTAATCGCACCGGCGGCACGGTCGAATATTTTCAAAAAACTCATTAAACCGGAAGATTTTCCACCACCAGAAAGTATTTCGCCCTCGCCGCGAATACTCGAAAAATTAGTCCCCGAGCCGCTACCGAATTTAAATATTCTGGCTTCCCGAGTTGCCAAATCAAATATACCACCTTGATTCAACAGGTCATCACTGACAGACTGAATAAAACAAGCATGCGGTTGCGGACGCGTATATGAATCTTTTGATTTCTGCAATTTGCCGGTCTTTTGCTCAACATAATAATGTCCTTGTTTACTACCTTTGATACCGTAAGCCCAAGCTAAACCGGTATTGAACCATTGCGGCGAATTGGGTGCCGCCATTTGATTGAGAAGCATATATGCAAGTTCATCATAGAAATTTTGCGCATCTTCTTCGCTTGTGAAATAATTATAATTTTCGCCCCAATGTTTCCAAGTACCTGCAAGCCTATGCACAACTTGCTTTATTGAATTTTCGGAACCGAGTATAGGTTTCCCCTGTTCATCTTTTTTGATTTCACCTTGTTCGTCTTTCTGCGGAACTCCGGTTTTTCTCATATATTTTTGGGCGAGAATGTCGCTTGCCATCTGCGACCATTGCTCCGGCACTTCTACGTTGTCCATTTGAAAAACAAAAGAGCCATCAGGATTTCTCAGCGAAGACGAGCGGAGTGTGTAATTAAATAATTCATAAGGATTGTTGCTACCCTTAGTAAAGCGTTTGCTGACTTTCATAAATCTATCCTTTCGTGCAGTTTATCTGTATATTTTTTTCAATTTTCAACCACAATAATTCAATTTGCGGTGTTAAGTTCATCTCCCGTTAATAATCTTAACAGGAATAATAATAATTTTTTAACCGATACTTATTTAAGACGATTGCTCTCGCAATAGGTTTTATTGACCCAAATCCAATTTTATTTCACAACAAAACTTGCAGTAACAACAGCCTTAATTGTCTTTTCAATTGACGAGAGATTGTATTCTCCCCAATCTGATATTTCGGCTGAGTTGCGAGCAGTAATTTGAAAAACACCTTGACGTGCCGATTTAATAGCACCGGCTTCAGTTCCGCTACTTTTTGCAATAACTACGGCGCGTTCCTTTGCATCTTTCGTTGCTTTGCCAAGCATTTCAATTTTCAAGTCGTTCAATTTTGTATAAAAATATTGAGGAGAATTAGATGAAATCTGAACCCCCTGCTGTATCAACGAGGTAGATTCGCTACCCAATTGTTCAATCAGACGGACATCACTTGAAGTAACGGACACCCTCCGCTCCAAGGTATAGCCGATAAATTCACTGGAACGACCACCGTTCGGTGAATTTCTGAAATTTTTATAATTGGAAATTGCACCGAGTTTAATACTCTTTTTATCAATATTTTTCTCTTTTAAATAATTTAGCAGTACGTCGAAGTCGTGCTGCAACTTCTGATAACCGGAAACTAAGTCATAACTTGTTACAGAAATATATCCCTGCCATACGCCGAGGTCTGAAATAATATTCTTTTCCGCATATCCTTTTACAGTGATTACCTGCTCACTGCCTTTAATATCTCGCAGCGTGGAAGACAGCAAGAAAGAAGCAATTATCAATCCGAGAGCAAGTGTAAGCCCCAAGAGCAGATAGCCGATAGTATTATTCTGAGATTTCGTACTCATAATAGTTTAAACCATAAATTATTGATATTTAATAGATTATATACCGTTTTAGTATGCTTTTGCTAATTTCCCAAAATGCAAAAACAAACTAATTGAACTTAATAAAAATATTCAAAATGATGAAGCAAATCTTTTCCACACACCACCTATTCGGCAGTTTTCAGCGAAAAAGTTTTGCACATTGTCATTAACTCTTTATTATTATCCGGTTTCAATTTCAGCACAATAAAGAGCGATATAAATATAAAAAAATGGACTGCCCAATAAAGGAACAGCCCATTGAAAAACAAAATTGATTTAGTCTAGCAACCGCCGACAACTCTAACGGCTTTCTTCTTCTTAGGTTTATTTTTGTTCGCCGCTTTTTTCTTCAGCTCAATCATTTCTTGTCTGGCTTTTGTACGGAAACGATAGTCCCATTTGCCTTGAACAGTATTGATTGAGGCGGCATCATCGCCGTTGAAATTTAGAATAGATTGCGAGAAATTCGTAAAACCACCATCTAATACAGAGTTCCATTGATGTCCATATTGCTTCGCAATGAAATATGCTTTTTGGGCATCTTTATTATCGTCCGAATAGAAAATAAGTGTTTTCACATTTTTCCTAATATAATCATACCATTCCTTTTCTGTCATTTCTGCCAGAGGGATATTGATTGATGTAGGAATATTATTGCTTTTGAAGGCATCAGCACTACGAACATCAATAATTTCAATATCAGAATACTCGTGCATCAATTTGAAAGCAAGTTCATCTGCTGAAATAACAGTAATTTCATCGGCTTTAGTTTCGGCATAATCAGCCGCAGTGTCGCTAATACTTGTCTTCCAATCAGGAGTAAAAATCATAATAATAGCAATAACAGAAGTAATAGCCAGCCCGATAAAATATTTTTTGAAATACGGTTTTTCCGGATGTTCATCTACCTTGTTGATTTTCTTTTCCCAAATCGTTGCAAAAACAAAAGCACCGAGGGCAATTAAAATAAACAAGAACATAAACAATCCGCGAGACATACCAATTGCATCATACACGGTAATAGGTCCCATACTGCCAGCCTTATAGAAATCAACAACAGCAGGATATGTCAAAGTGAAAAGGAAGATACCGGCAAATATTCCGAAGATAAAGAATAAGGCATCTTTCTTACCAATAAATGTGGCACAAACACTTGTACCGGGGCAGAAGCCGCCGACAATAAAGCCTACACCCATAATAACACCACCAACAATAGCCGATGGCCAAAATGTCGGATTGATAAAAATCAAGTCAAGATTGAGCAATCCGAAATAATTAAAAAAGATAATGCCAACAGCGGCAACTACTGCGGCTGAGAAAAAGACTTTCAAAACGGTAAAATCATAACCATAGAAAAGTCCCGCAAGTTTTCGTGTAGATGAAAAACCTGCCTGCTCAAGAATATATCCGAAGGCTATACCTATAAATATCGCCAACACTAAGTTGAGCCCTCCACTAACAATTTCAGGTACTAACGGTCCCATTTAATTTCTCTTTATTATTGTTTAAAATTATAACCAAAGTTTTCTAACAAAATACGCCAAAGCATAAGCAGTGCCGAATATCGCCAACATCACAATAAATCCGTGAAGCGAAAGTACAGCCATGCCGCTCAAAGCCGCACCACTCGTACAACCGCGTCCTAATGTAGCACCATAGCCGAACAAAGTTCCTCCGATAAGTGCGGCAATTAGTCGAGTTTTATTTGTAATCGAAGGTCCTTTTTCCGTTCTTAATTTCATACGTCCCGAAATCAAGCCCGAAGCAAAACCGCCGATAATAACACCGAGTATCTCGAATACAAGCCAAGATTTCATAGGCGAGCCGCCACCATGCGATTTAGTATAATCCTGATAGAACTGCGAACCCTCTGCATACGAAGGAGCAACATTTTCCACAGTAGTAACAATCACACTCTTAAATGCTCCACTTGCGCCCAAACCTCTACCGGAAATATAAACTGCAACAAGGAGCGTCAAGCCCAGCAGTATTCCGGCAAGATAGGGATTCATATACTTTTCACTTTTATCGTCAAGTTGCGAGAATTGTGTAAATTTCATATTAATCTCACCAAATAATTTAATTAACTGTCTTGTTTACTTCGGCAACACCTTCGTTCGCCAAATTTATTTCTTCTTCTTCGTCATCTTCGATATCTTCGTAACCGGTTAGCATAGCCTTGATATTAGAGGTAACCGTATGACCTGTTGTCGTTAAATATATATGAACGATAACAAATGCAACCATCATAAAGGCACCGAATACATGCAAATAAGCAATCCATTCCAAGTTACTTACATCAAGCGACTGAACCGTATCGTTCATCGGATATCTATAATACATATAGAGTATTCCCGAGAAAACCAAAATCGGGAACAAAGCAAGTTTCAATCCCAAATACGTTAATCTCTGCAATGGGTTCAATTTGCTAAGTACCGTCTTCTTGGTCGGGTGTGGTGCATTCTTGAAAATACCGGAAAGATAGTACTGCGCCTGCGCAATAAGATTTTCAAATGTCGGAACATACTGTTTCCATTCGCCGGTAACCAAATGCCAAAAGATGGCAAAAATAATCAGCACAATAAGCGACCAAGCCGCAAAATTATGATAGGCAACTGCGTTCTCGTATCCGAAGAAAGAGTAGCTACCGTGAATTTCAAAACCCGTAAAACCGAGAAAGAAAATCAATATAGCCTGTGTCCAGTGCCAAAATCTTTCAAATTTTTGATAAATATATACTGTTTTCATAACTAATTACCAATTGTATTTTTTAATGTTTTTTATATTTTTTCGACATAAAGATTCTAATTGCTCCGTGACCAAGCACTCCGAGGAATGATAGAACAATAGCCAAAAATCCAAACGTTTCAATCAATGAATTTCTATCCCTGCCGGGCATATAGAAACCTGTCAATTTTTCTAATCTACTACCTTCAGATGTATGGCACTCTTCACATTTTACTGCTTTCTCAGCCGTAGAAACCATGTGATTTAGGGGCCAAGCCATCTCGGTCGTTACAAAAGCATGCTCTCCACTATAACAGGAATCATCTGACATATTCAAACCGAATAGATTTTTATAATAAATCATACCGGATTTTGCGGCAACGTCCCAATCAAATAATTTCCAATAGCCACCCTGCTCCTTTGTATCGGAAAATAGGTGAGGCAGAATAATTCTTTTGAATTTTGTATCATAGATTTGTCTTGTAATATGCATCTTGTAAGGAATGATTTTGGAATCCTTATCTGCATAAGAACCGTTTAATTCATTAATCTTAATCGGTGTATTTGTATCAACAACATCAAAAGGCATATAATGCTGAGCCGTTCCGTTGAACCAAGTATAATCCGGTTTTAGATTTTTCTTCCAAACAAAATTACCCTTGATACTCATATATAAGTGGTTTTCTTCTTCATCAGCCACAATATACGGTTTGCCGTCTTTCAGTTTACCGGATGTTGACCAATCCCAATAAGTATTCGTTTTGTTTACCTTTGAATATGTAGGAATATGGCAAGTCTGGCAAGCAACCTTAACGGTATGCTCGTTGATAATGTCAGATTTATGCGGTGTTTCCGTATGACAGTCTTCGCATAATAGCCTATTGTTATTTGTTGATGATAAGGCATATAGACGCCCTTTCATCTTATGGTCGGTTGCAGTATGGCAATCAACACATTCCATATTAACGCCATCAACACCGAGATGCACATCAACATCTCTATTGGCACTGAATAATGATTTTTCCAAATCACCGTGTTTTACATTATTACCGCCACCACTGAAGAAATGACAAGTACCGCAATTATAACGTGTCGGCAGACCGACACTACGAGCGGCTTTGCCCAAATCAATTGATGCGGCGGGGTATCCGGCAAGGTTTTTACCTTTTGAATATTCACCCGCACCTGCATGGCAAGCCATACAGTCAATATTGCTTGAATCTTTGAAATCAAAAGTGTAATCGCTATACCCAAATCCAACGTGGCATCTGTTGCAAGCCTTCTCACTTCCGCCAATTCCAATACAGAAATTATTAATACCGTTCTTCTTACCGTAATAGGTAACACCTCTGCCTTTGACAAAATCTTCGCGTTCCCACTGCCAGTGATTGTTCTTCATAACTCCCTCATGGATTTCATTATGGCATGATAAACATGCCAGAGTAACTTCCTGAGCTGTTTTGAATTCTTTATTTAAAGCGGCGAGTTTGCTATGGTCCACCAATGGCTTTGCTTTGTTTGTATATTTTTCTTTCAACTCGTTCAGCGGGTTGGGTTCATTCTCTCTATCAAAGAGCGAACCGTAAAAGAAAAAATAGACTGCTCCCAAAATAATCAGGGCTAAAAAGATGTTTTTCATTATACTTCTCTTACATCTAATTTATAAATCGTGATTAAAAAAACCATTATACTGTTTATCTTACAACAAACAGTGTACAAAATTATAACTTTTTCTCACTTTTTGCAATAAAAATTATTAAAAAAAGTTAGGCGTGCCAAAAGTTTGCAAAACAATGTAAAGTATCTTTATTACAGCCTTTCCGCCATTTTTCTATTTGGAAATATTTCCATAATCACAGTTTTAGAATACAATACTTTTACAATAACAAATATATTATTCTGCAATTATACTCAATTTATATATAATTTTTATGGTATTATTTATATACTAATCAAAAGGCTTACGCGAGCATAATGTTCACCCATACGCCCACTCGCCCTTTGGGAAATAATAGGAGTAAGGCAAGGAAAAATAGGCAAAGACATAATAAAAACCGCACCTTAAAAGATGCGGTTAGAGTGAATGATGTGCTGGGGAATGTGGTTCTATCCTCCCCCACCTACTCCGCAGGCACCCCCTCCGAAGGGGGACATATTCGGCTTGATGTGTCGGGCTTGGCGGCGGGTGTGTATTTTATTCGTGTGGGTGGAAAGATGTATAAGTTTGTGAAGATGTGAAGGCAAAACAGCCGACCTCTCTGTCGCTTCGCGACATCTCTCCTTAGCAAGGAGAGAAAAAGAAATGCA
>CAZOOR010000041.1:0-24717 GCA_964581505.1 uncultured Hyphomicrobiales bacterium | reverse complement strand
GCACCCCCTCCGAAGGGGGACATATTCGGCTTGATGTGTCGGACTTGTCGGCGGGCGTGTATTTTGTCCGTGTGGGTGGCAAGATGTATAAGTTTGTGAAAATGTAGAGTTAGGATTCAGGGGTCGGGGAACAGGGGAACAGCCGAACACAAAACTGCACCCTGAAGGGTGCGGTTTTAGATTTCGTATTTGCCTAATTAGTTCTAATCTTCTCTTTTCCAATTTCTGAATGCTTCGAGAGCTTCGGGGAAAGGCGATAATGCACGCTCCAGAACTCCCTGCGTTAGCGAAATTGTCAAGCCGTAATTTGTAATTGGCATGTCCGCACGTTTGCATTTATCAATGCGTACAAGTTTTTCATTACGTGTCAGCATACAGGCGCCACAATGAATAACTACGCTATATTCGTTCAAATTATCGGGGAAGTCGCGACCTTGTGCATGTTCAATTTGAATGTCGGCATTTGTGAACTGCCGCACCCAACGGGGAATTTTCACTCTGCCGATGTCGTCTTCGTTTGCATGATGACTGCATGCCTCTGCTATCAGCACTTTGTCTCCGTCTCGCAATTGTGCTATCGCCGCCGCACCTTTTACTTCTTCTAACAGGTCGCCCTTAAAACGCGAAAAAAGTATTGAAAAAGTAGTTGTCATAATGTCGGGCGGCGTTTGCTCCATCATAAGATGTACAACCTGGGAATCGCAAACAACCAAATCGGGCTTCCTTTTTAAAAGCGGCAGTACAAGCGGATATTCCGTTTCTTTTGTAACAACAGTAATCGCATTATTATCCAGTACGTCGCGGACAGCCTGCACCTGTGGCAGGATTAAGCGTCCCTTCGGTGCTTCTTTGTCAATGGGCATAATCATTACTACAAGTCCGCCCTCGGGAATTAAATCACCGATTAGCGGGAGTGGTTTGATATAGTTCTGCGGAGCAAGTGCAATCAAGGCGTCTTTTAGTTTAGTGAGATATTCATCTCTTTTTTCCTGATGAATAGCGGATAAATAGATTATATAATTTGCCCTATCATCTAAATCATTTTTGAATGGAGCATCGGGTGTTTGTAAATCAATTTTGTTAACAATGATGATAAAAGGAATTTTTCTCTGCTTGCTCTCCTTAATAATGCGTTCTTCGTATTCCGTCCAAGTATTTGGTTCGACTATAAGCAAAACAATTTCCGCACGGTCGAGGATTCGCAATGCACGCTCAATTCTACCTTCGGCAAGATCCGAGACATCGTCAAGACCCGCAGTATCAAGGAGTGTAACGGGACCAAGTGGCAATAACTCAATCGGTTTTTCAACGACATCGGTAGTTGTACCCGGAACGGGAGAAATCAAGGCAACATCTTGCCCTGCTATTAAATTCATAACAGAAGACTTGCCGACATTAGTCCTGCCGAACAGTCCCACCTGTAAACGCAATGATTTTGGTGTTGTTTCCATAAATAATTAATAGTTAATGCTTTTCAAGTATATGTAGAAATTCTTCGGTTTTACTAGCTTTGTGCTTTCTGTTTTCTTCCTTGTCGGCTCTAAATCTGTTATACTTGACAGACATTAAATCATACTTTCCATATTTTGACATAATAGTTCGGACTTGATTAACGGACATTAAGCCCTCATTATTATAACTTAAAAAAATAAAATTGAAATCGGCGTGTTTTATCAAATCCTCAAAGACATTAGCAACAGATGTTTTACTACAATATAATGATTTTTCGTAATCACGCAAGCCGGTTTTTCCTCTTGGTTCAAAAACATCATATTTTGCAATAGTATTTAATAAATGATAATTTGCTCCATACTGACGAGCATTGTAGGGTGGGTCGAGATATAGAATATCGCCTTTAATTTGTTTGATTAATATATTGCTATCAATATTGAACACCTTGTGTTCATTATTGTTAATAATTAATTCGGCTGGTTTAATTACTATTTCCTTTTGGGCGGTCTTTTTCAAATGTTTTAAAAATGCACCGTAAACCGAAGCAGTATTAGCAACTTTATCCGCCGCTTCCAACAAACCGGTTAGCAAATAGAAATAAATGCTGTCAATTATTTCATTGTTTGTTTTCCAAGTCTCAATTTGTTTTCTTATTGCATCAATTTTTTTTCCATTATTATCGGAAAAATACTGTCTGTTACTACCACTTCCGTAACAATAATTATTATAGATAAATCCTTCGATAGGTTCTATATTATTTAATATATCAATATATTTTTCTTTATTAGGTATAGGTTGATGATTTTCAATATAATGTTTATTTAATACATAGCTATAATATTCCGAATCATTAGCAATCACAGTTCTAACATCGCTTTTAAATTTTCTGCCAATTATTCCGGTACCGGCAAAAATATCGCAGAAAACTTTGTCCGACAAATCATTGCCAACAACGGAATGAATAGTTGATTTGATGAAATCCGACAATTTGAATTTTGAGCCTATATAATTCATTTCTCAATCCTTATGTAGCAAAATAATGAAGCAAGAAACCTTATAAGTTTTCTCACCCTGTAATTTGTGTTTATATGAAAATGAAATCTCAATCGGTTTATTTAAATCAAAATTATCAATTTTATTCTTTATGACATCAACAGAAACGTCTTCATCAATATACACAATTAATAGTCGGGAATCTGCTCCAAATCTACCTTCATCTTGATATTTATATAAATATTCTGCAACAGTTTCGGGATGATTTATTGCATATTCTCTCCATTTCTTTTTATATTTTCTTTTAAATTCGTTTGTTGGACTCTTAGATACTTTTTGGTCAAAAGATTCGCCGTCAATGAAAAAATCAACCCCTCTTCTATGGCTTAATGTTGGTATGACATTTTCATTTTTTTCAAAAATTAATGTTTCGATATAATCGTTTCTTACAGTGTTAATTTCTTTTATTCTTCTATATTTAACAGCCGCTATTTTAACTTTTTCATCTTTTATTAAACCATTTGTGTTTTCTGTATTTATTCGTTGAACAAAATCATCAAATGCTCCTTGTGAAAATGGCCATTCGATATTACCTAATTTCAAATTTTGCCATTCTTTTAGTAAAATTCCCATTGCTTTGTCGGCATCTTTGCCATTTTTATACTTAGAAGTTGTTTGGAATAATCTTCTTATTATGTCAATTGCTTCCTTATAATCCCACTCAGAAACTATTTTATTCCACAAATCTTTTGTTGTTGAATAATCTAACCGAATTTCCCCTTTATTTTTTCCCTTTTTGACAGTTTTTGTTTTTAGTTTGATATCTTTATTCTTTGCCAATGCTAAAAGAAATAATTCGGCATTTTCCTTTTTCCCTATTATTTTTTTCGCTATATCTTCTGACATATTCTTCTTTATATTCATATCAATAACCTTTTTTAAATACAAAAATATACTCGTGTTTGAAAATATAATAATCACTTTTTAAAGCTCTGTATCTCCAAATTCCTCCCTCACCTAGTTTACCTCTGTTGCCTTCTATATTTTTAACAATTATTCCTTTCAATTTAACTTTAAAATTTTTTCTAATAATATCTGATACATGAAATGCCAGTGGTATTACCTCACCATTTTTATAAACATCTCCTATTACCACAGCAAAATACCTATTATTTTTTAGATAATGAATTCCATTTGCTATAACAATATTGAATTTTTTTAAAAAAATTGATAAATCTGATATATTCGATAAGTCTTCTTTTCTATCTGAAAATTTTACTATATCCATATATGGCGGGTGAAAAATTGCAAAATCAATACTTTGTATATTTAATTCATTAAACGCTGTCTTGATTTTATTATTAAACATATCAGTATTGCTTACATCACAATTTTCAATATAATAATTAATTGGGAAAAAAGTAGGTTTTTCCATTTTTGTTCCGACATAGTTCAGAATTTCTTGATTTATATCAAATCCTATAAAATTTCTGTTTAGTCTCTCGCATTCGAATAAAGTTGTCCCGCTACCAAGAAACATATCTAAAACAGTCTCACCTTCCTTGGTAAATCTTCTAATTAATTGATTAGGTATTTGCGGTATAAAATTACCATGATACAGATTTGAATGCTTGCCGGATTTGTCACGTTCATTAATCAGCCATAGGCTATCTACATTAATATCCAGATTCTTCCAGTTTTCCAAATCCAAATCATTGAAATTCATTTTTCTTTTAAATAAATTGAATAAATATTAAACTGTAAAATAATAAATTCCCTACAAATGCGATATAAAAATAAGGAAGAAACGGATAAGAATATAAAGAAATTTCTATACATATTGTTTGTGTTGCTGTTTGTCGGCAATATTGCGGCTCAGCCAGATGATGACGAAGCCGCTTTTTCAGATGCCCCCACACTCACAGATTTATTATATAAACTCTATAAATATCCAAAAGAAGTAAAAAACAGAAACTTTATCGAAGCCGATTGGGGAAACGGAATACCATATATTCAGCCTGAAACCTGCGATGAGCATTTTGCACCTGTTTATCCATTGCAATTTAAATATGGATTTAGCCGCATTAATCCATATATGCCGGTCGAAGATAGATTTTACAATGCAGGTGAATATATCGCAATTGAAAATATCACTTCACATTTCCACCCGAAGGATTGGAAGCAGGACGGTAATACCGTTGATATTTGGCGTTTTGTTGCAGGATATACTAACGGCTGGGGTTATATATTCAAGCGGCGACATTTTGCTTTCAATCATACTTCATTCTTGGGTTGGGCGCGTTCTGATATTGAGTTACCATCTCTTAATTCTAATAATCAAAAAGTGCTAAATATCTATGACGAAGAGTACAAATTTGTGAATGGTTTTGTTGCATCTGTCAATATAGAAACATTTACAGATTTATATCTAAATGTTGAGTATAGCAAAAGTATTACAATGCCGTCATTCAATTTTTTCAAATGGTTTCCGGGCATTTTTGCAGAACTGCTAATGCAAAGAACACTTGATGCTTTTGGCGAACATCTGTTAAAAGCAGAACCAGTGTTATTCCCAATAGCTAATTTCGTACTAAAAAATTCTATATCCTTCCTACTATACGAACTTCGGCGGAATAATATGTTCGTTCCGTTTCCCTCAAATGCACCGCTCAATGTGTATTCCTTTTCCATTGGATTGAAATTAGTATTTTAAGAGTGAAGGGAGGGGGATAGACAAAAAAAGCAGTCCGAAGACTGCTTTTTGATATTTTCTACTCTTTAATAAATCGCTAATATTTAAAAATTAATAGCGGTTTACGTGATGTAATATTCTGTACGGCAAAAAAACTATGACAGTTTCTGTCTGATTTTCTTCTCGCTCATACCGCGTAGATAGTAAAGTTTTGCTCTGCGAACTTTGCCGACACGTAAAACTTCGATTTTCTGAATCATCGGTGAATAGACGGGAAATACTCTTTCGACCCCGATACCATTCGAGATTTTTCTTACTTTGAAAGTCTGATTGATGCCGCCGCCTTTTTTTGCAAGGACGATTCCCTTGAAGTTCTGGATTCTTTCCTTCTGTCCTTCGACAACACGCACCGCAACAATAACAGTATCGCCGGCTTTAAAGTCGGGAATCTCCGTAAAGTTATCGCCGTCTTTCTTCCTGCGTGCTTCAATGGCACGTTCTTTTGCTAATTCTTCAATTACATTAAGTTTATTCATTTTTTCACCTTTGCATAATAAGAACAACAAAATTACGATTTTTTTACAAATTCACAAAATAATAGTTTGAAAAAAATAAATTTATCAAAAAATAAAAATTTTTCCACAATTAGGTGTTTTAAATTCAAATTTCACTAATTTTGCTGTGATGATGTTGAGAAATACGGATATACAATAATGGATACAAGGAATATTTTATATATTTCTTATTATTTCCCACCAATGGGTCTGAGCGGTGTTCAGCGAACTACAAAGTTCGTAAAATACTTGCCGGAATACGGCTGGGCGCCGCATATACTAACAATAACGCCGGAAAGTTTCTATGCTTTTGATGGCTCATTGATAGATGATTTTGACGGACGAGATATTCAAATACACAGGACAGCGGCAAAATCCAAGAAGAAAAGTAAGCTCAGAAAATTTCCGTCATACTTCGTCCAAAAAATCGGGAGATATGTTCTTAATTTTATTTTTCAACCCGATTCGAAAATTCGATGGAAAAAAGCGGCAGTGAAACTTGGCGAAAGAGTGATTGAGCAGAATGATATTCAGGCAATCATCGCAACCGCTCCCCCTTTTACCGATTTTTTAATTGCCTATGAACTGTCTAAAAAGTTTGATATTCCTTTCATTATTGATTATAGGGATAGCTGGGTGGACAATCCATTCCATTATTATCCTACGCCCTTTCACAAGAATTACAGCCTAAAGCTTGAGGATACTATCCTGAAATATGCTAATCATATAGTTGTAATAACGCGACAGGAAAAAGAAAAATTATTGAAAAAATATAAATATATATCTCATCAGGATATTTCTATTATTCCTCACGGTTTTGACCCGGAAGATTTCCATCAATATTCAGATGTCAAACCCGATAGAGATAAATTTACTCTTACGCACTCCGGCGTATTCCAAGACGATAGAACGCCCAAGCATTTTCTCCGAGCTGTTGCTTCTTTCATAAAAAAGAATCCGCAGGCACGGAATAAAATCCAACTGCGTTTTGTAGGCGTTATGCGCAAGAGCCATTTGAAATTAATTAAAAAAGCCGGTCTGGAAAATAATGTTATAACTACCGGATATGTCCCGCACAATGAAGCAGTCAAACACTTGATGGAATCTGATGTACTATGGCTGACTTTTAATGACACACATCGCACTCCGGGTAAGCTGTACGAATACTTTGGTGCAAGAAAACCGATATTAATTGCTTCGCCGGACGGGATAATGCGTAAGACTGCTCTGGAATCGGGGGCGACAATTGCTGTTGAGCCAAAAGATGTTAATAGTATCGAAAATGCGATTAAAACATTTTACGAATTATGGCAGAGCGATACATTGCCCCAAGCAAATGATGAATTTGTTGCAAAATATAACAGGGAATTGCTAACAAGCGAGCTTTCGAAAATTATCGGATTATCTCTTGAGATATAATTATTATATTGTGAGATAAAACAAATTTTTTATAGAAACGTTAAAAAAAAAACATTATGTAACGTAAATAGGAAACTAGTATAATTTATTTTTTTACACATTTTTGGAGTTTAGATATGACTTTTAAAAAATCATTACCTTTCTTTCTAATAGCTTTGTTTGCTATTATCATTGTCTCTTGTACTGATAATATTACAGGACCGGCAGACGACACAAGAACACCCGGCAAGCCTGATAGTGCAAAGGCAACAACAAAAAACGATTCGACAATTCTTATCAAATGGAAAAAATCAATTGACGAAAAAGATACTGCTTTTGTCGGTTATATTATCAAAATGACCGGCGATGACAATTCAACAAAGATTGATACTGTTAAAGCAAGCTTTAATCCTCTGCAAGTAACAGGTCTTAAAGCAGGTGTTATCTATACATTTGATATTTGTGCCTTATTCAAAAACGGCAAAAAGAGTGCATCAACAAATATCAGTTGGTCGCCTGCCTATAGATTTACAAAAAATGGAGCCGGTTCTATCATAAAATTGTATGAAACCAGTTCAAGACTCGGAAGCGGAATTGATGCTTACGATGTTGCTTCAAAAGCACCGAAAACTTTATCGGTTGCTCATGCAGAAGACTGGACATTGGGTCTCGACACAAGAAATGGTAAAGTTATTATTGCCTCACCAAGTAAGATTAACTATAAATATACCGGGACACCGGGCGTAACGGAAATTAGTGAATATGTTTATATTGATAATGAATTAAACGATACTTATGATAGTCAGGTTCTGAATAATGCCAAAGCAAATTTTGCAGTAAGAGCAGATACATTGACTAATTATACAAACTTAATCAAGAAAGGTTTAGTCATAATTCTAAGAACAAAAGAAGCTGGCGAAAATGATTGGCATTATGCCAAGGTATTAGTTAAAAAGGATGAAAAAAATAATAAATGGCTAAGAGGTACTTCGCCAAACAGATATGTTGAGGTTGAGATTTCGTACCAGACAAAAGCATCAGTTCCCTATGCAAAAGCTAATATTAGATAATTTTTGAAATAACCTCGGGAGCAATCTCGAGGTATTTTCTTATTTACAAAAACAAAAATGAGGTTTAAATGAAAAAGACAATATTGATATTTATTTTGCTATTTGCCGCATCAGTTTTATTTGTCACGGCACAGAATAAAACTACTCTTCAATCGCTTCAAAATAAAAAAGCGGAAACCGTGAAAAAAAATGTAAAAACCGGTAAAACAACTTTGAAAGAAATAGAAAAAACTACTACTACCAAAGTTTCTAAAGCAAAAAAAGTAACAAAAACAACAAAAACCACGCATACGAAAAAAACTACTGCCACAATGTTCAAGGGCTATGTAGTAAGTTTAACAGGCGCTATGCAGGGAAACTATCATTTGTCAAAGAACGAAGCAATTCGCTTAGCAAATGCAGGTTCTCCCATCGTTTTGATTGACAGCAAAAGCAAGAGCGGTAAGATTTATTTCTTGGTTGGCCAGGGCGGCGAATCACTGAATAAAAAACTTGCTAAGTATGCAATTTATAAAAAAGTTGCAGTTAGCGGTTGGTATAAATATGTAAATAGAACAAGATTTATCGTTGTAGATTTTATTGAATCCGCAGAATAGGTCTAATCTATATTTATTCAAAAAGCTCCGCTCGAAGCGGGGCTTTTGTTTTTTGTAGTAAATATTTTATTAAAATATATTAGAAATTTATTAGTTTACAATAGTTCTATTAGTTAAAAACAAGTTAAATTAGATTATTAATATTATTATGAACGAAAATATGAAGCAAGAGCCGAAAAAAATCACGAATGATTTCGATAGTATGAAGATTTTGGCGAGTTTATTTAGAGCTAAATATTTTATTATTGCTTTTGTAGTAATCGTTACGGCAGTAACAGCTGTGTACTGGTTTTCTCAACCGAATGTATTCAAAGCAACAGCCAATTTGGTGCCACCGAAAACATCGGGTTCCTCTTTCGAGAGTATGGTGGGCAATATTTCCTCCACACTCCGAAATTTCGGATTGACGAAAATCGGTCCTAAGACAGACGGTTCTTACAGTCCGAGCGTCATATTGGATAGTCGTTCGGTGCAGGACAGTATTATCAAGATGTTTGATTTAAGGGCGGTCTATGATATGAAAGAGGAAAAAGAAGACTTGGTACGTGATGCATTCCGTGAGCATTTGGATATTACAGTCGAATTGGACGGGAATTTTACTATATCGGTAATAGACGAAGACCCCAAGCGAGCCGCCGCAATTGCTAATACCTACGTAGGTGTAGCAAATATTATTTCGGAAAGTATTTTTCGGCGGGAATCGAAATTGAATAGGGGCTATCTTGAAAAACGATTGCGTTCTACCGATTCGGTGCTTACATTTCTTGCCGATACACTGCAGAAGTTTTCGCGCATATATAAAATATATGAACCCGAAGAACAAGCTCAGAATGTAGGCAAAGCATTGATTGATTTGCGTGCCGAGATTATAAAGCAGGAAATAAATCTGGAACTGTGGAAGAATAAATTTGGCGAAACCGACCCGCAGACATCAATGCTGAGAAACGTCATTGATGAATTAAAATCAAAACTGAATGATGCCGAAAATTTGCCGGGATTTAGTGGTAATTTCTCGTTGAAAAATGCTACTAAGGTAGGTTTGGAATATACTCGAATGTTTGCTGAGTATAAAACATATACAAAAGTGAAGGCTTTTCTATTACCTATGCTCGAAGAACAAAAGATTAATGCGTTTAGAAAAACATACTCATTTATTATTCTAGACAAAGCAATACCACCCGATATGAAGAATGGTCCGCGGCGTTCTCTTTATTTACTGGGAGCGTTTTTTGGTTCTTTATTCCTGGCAATTATGTTCGTAGTTCTGTTAGCACAGTATAAAGAATTTAAATTGCGATTTAAAGAGTATCAAAATCTCGATAAATAAACGGTTATATTAATGAATAATCAGGCAAGTATCCGGCGTTTCGATGAACTGAAAAAGACCAATGTCTTTGCAGTAGCAGGATTATTGTTTTTCACATTTATCTTATTTTTCCTATCTCTTAATCCGAGTTTAGCACTTCCTGTATTGGGAGTTGCACTTGCCATTCCGTTTTTTGCACTTATTATCAAGTATCCAAAGGTTTGGCTGTGGACTATTGCGCTTAGTTCTTTTGTATTCTTTCGGACTAGTGATTTGAAAATTGGTGTGGGTGATATTTTATTTGGAATATTTATTGTTGCTTCTACTTATGTCTGGTTGATTTGGAAATTTGTCGTTCAACGGGAAAAATTGGTTGAATCCATTGCGGATTGGTTTATTATTTTTTTCTACGCCGGAATGCTCCTAAATATTGTTGTTGCTATGCTCAATGACATTACTTTTTTGGATTGGTTCAGGGAGTATTCCCTTTACTCTAGCTTGCTTTTGTATTTCCCTTTAAAGTATTATCTGAAAGACAAGAAGGATATTATCACAATATTGATATTATTTGCAATATCAGTAACATTGGCGGCAATTGACCAAGTGCGTATGTATCAACAAGTAGCTCTTGCCGAAGCAGTCTATGCTTATCAATTGGGTGGCTCTGTTCGTCTGAATCAGCCTCTTTTTACAACAACAATATTTTTCAGTCTGATATTGAGCCTGCTCCCGATGAAAATGATTTATCGTTTGATGTTGTGGGGGCTAACTCTGCTGACAACAGCGGCGTTGATAGTTTCATTTTCACGCTCGTTTTGGGTGTTTGTGATTTTTGGTGTGTTTTACTTATTTTTCTATTTATCTCGCAAGCAGAAGAAGATATTAATTGTAGGTTTGAGCATAGTGCTTTTTGCCGGAAGTGTTTCTTTTTTCACTATTTTCAAGGAAAAAGCGGATTTAATGCTGATAGTACTTTCCAATCGTTTGCAATCGACAACAAAGGGGAAGAAAGACGTATCTCTACATTTAAGACTTATTGAATATGATGCCGTATTTAAGGAAATTGCCAAATATCCATTCTTTGGCAATGGATTGGGGAAAAAGTTTCATTTTTACGTAACTAATTTGCATTCTACTACCTATACACGCAATATTCATAACGGATATTTTTTTACTGTTTTTCGACTTGGTTTTCCTCTTACAATTGTATTTTTATTAGTACTTTTTTATAATATTTTTATTGCGGGGCATATTGCGAGGAGGCTTGATGCACCTTTTTATAGAAATCTTATGTTAGTAACGATGATAAGTTTGCTGATGTTAGTTGCATCAAGTCTTACTGCAAATCAGTTTTTTGAACGTGATTCCTGTATAATAATGGCACTTGGATATGCTTTTGTTTCCAATGTTCATAAAAAGTACAAACAAAAATTAATAACTTGATAATTACAATCCCTTTTTATATTTTTGTTTTCTAAATTAATAAGTAGTTCCCAATCAAAAAAATGGCGGCAAAAAATCAATACATATCAAATCCTGCATTTGCATCAACTTCACGTAAAAGGATTTTTATTACTTTGATTTTCTTAATCGGTACAATATTCCTATTACGACTTGCTTATTTGCAAATAATCAAAGGTGGTTCTTATCGTTCTGTTAGCCGAGTGCAAGCAATCAAGGAAGATGTAGTCGAACCGTTCCGCGGCAATATGTATGACAGAAACGGAATATTGATGGTGCATAACGAGCCTTCGTTCACGGTTACTTTGACTGTGAATGATTTCCATCGGGACAGACTACCCTTACTTGCATCAATATTGCAGGTGGATACAAACGAGATTATTAATAAGATAAAAAAACATAAGCATTTTTCGATTTTTCAGAGTATTAAAATTGCTCGGGATATTGACTTCAATATCGTTTCTCTTTTAAAAGAGTATAATGATTTATTGCCGGGTGTTGATGTAATTGTAGAATCAAAACGACTATATAATTTCGATTGCAATATGTCCCATCTGCTTGGCTATGCTCGTGAAGTTACTCAAAGACAGCTTAAAAGAATGAGTTATCTGCGTCTCGGCGACCTAATCGGACAATCGGGGGTTGAGCAGTCCTATGATAATTTTTTGCGTGGACAAAAAGGTGTCAATTTTGTTGCTATTTCTCGTAATGGTGAGAAAATTACCAGATACAACAGTGGAATAAATGATATTCCTGTTCGTAACGGATTTGATATTACTTTGTCAATAGACAAAGTTCTGCAGGAAAAAGCCGAAGATATGCTGAAGTATCGCAGAGGTGCCGCCGTTGCAATTGACCCTAATAATGGCGAAGTTCTGTGTCTTGTATCCAAACCCGATTATGACCCGAGGAAATTTTCAGGTCGGGTACCTGCTGAGATTTATAATAAATTACGAGACGACCCCGGCAAACCGCTTTATAATCGCGCTATTCAATCAATGTATCCACCCGGTTCGACTTGGAAGATGTTTGTCGCCCTTGCCGCATTGCAGGAAGGTTTGATTAACGAAAACACTACATTCTACTGTCCGGGTGCTTTGCAGTATGGTAAAAGGTCTTATGGTTGTCATGGGGCGCATGGTATGATTAGTCTCAGACGTGCTATTCAGCATTCTTGTAATGTATATTTCTATCATGTCGGTATGAAATTGGGCTTTGAAAAAATGGCACACTACGGTAAAATATTTGGTTTCGGACAAAGAACGGCAATTGACGTTCCCCATGAAGGTAAAGGCATTATGCCTACTATTAAATGGCTTGCAAAAAGATACCAAAAGCGAAGATGGATACCTAAAGGATTGATTGTGAACTATGGTATCGGGCAGGGCGAAATCTCCGTTACACCGCTACAAATGGCTGTCTATTGTGCGGCATTGGCTAACGGAGGCACAATACATCAACCGCATGTTGTCAAATCCATTCACAATAGCATTTTGAAAAAATCACAAAAAATTGATTATGAGTCTCGGAAATTACCTATTAAACCGTATTATTTTAAACTTATTCGCAGTGCTATGTACGCTGTTGTTAATGAGTCGGGCGGTACTGCCAACAACGCACAAATTCCGGGGATTAAAGTTGCAGGCAAAACCGGTACTGCGCAAAATCCGCACGGACGCGACCATTCTTGGTTTATCTGCTTTGCTCCATACGATAAGCCCAAAATTGCTATTGCCGTAATTGTCGAAAATGCTGGTTTCGGTTCGTCTGTTGCCGCACCGATAGCGCGCGACCTTGTTGCCAAATATCTCGGTGTAAAAATGAAAGCGGTACAAGATTCTACCACAATAATTGCCCAACGATAATTATTCCAATTGCTAATTATTTCTTCAATAATTCATTTCTTATTTAGTCTTTTAATTATTATTAAGAAAAGTATTAAGAAAAATGCCACCTTTTCGATTAGTAAGTCCATACAAGCCTGCCGGCGACCAACCGAAAGCAATTGAGGAATTGACAGTAGGTTTGCGCCAAGGCGTTCAACATCAAACCTTGCTGGGTATTACCGGTTCGGGCAAGACTTATACGATATCGAATGTTATTCAGGAAGTACAGAAACCGACTTTGGTTATTTCGCCGAATAAAACATTGGCGGCGCAATTGTACAGCGAATTTAAACATTTTTTTCCCGATAATGCGGTTGAGTATTTTATTTCCTATTATGACTACTATCAACCGGAAGCCTATATGCCCAAGTCGGATACATATATTGAAAAGGATTTTTCGATAAATGATGAAATTGACAGACTACGATTAAAGGCTACTTCAGCATTAGTCGATGGTAGAAGAGACGTCATCATTGTTGCATCTGTCAGCTGTATTTATTCCATCGGACGGAAAGACGACTTTATTTCAATGCTCTATCCCGTGAAAGTCGGTCAAAAAATTACTCGAAAAAAATTAATTTATCGTCTTATTGATATATATTATTCCCGCAATGATTATGAATTTACAAGAGGTACATTTCGCGTTCGCGGTGATGTGATTGATATTCATTTGGCTTATGAAACAAGGACTGCTTTGCGGATAGAATTGTTCGGTGATGAAATTGATAAATTAGCTTTTGTGGATACCGTTAGCGGTGTTGTTCACGAATCGCTTGATTCCATCACAATTTTTCCGGCTAAATTATTTGTTACATCGGAAGAGCAATTGCAATGTGCTATGCGAGACATCAAGGACGAACTTTATTATCGTCTGAAAGAACTGCATAAGGAAGAAAAATTAATTGAAGCACAACGATTGGAGCAAAGAACGATTTTCGACCTCGAAATGATGCGTGAAGTTGGCTATTGCTCCGGTATTGAGAACTACTCAATGCACCTTTCCGGGCGTTCATTTGGAGATACACCCGAAACATTGTTCAATTATTTCCCAAAGGATTTCCTATTGATTGTTGATGAAAGCCACGTCTCTATACCGCAATTGAGAGCAATGTATAATGGAGACAGAGCAAGGAAAACAACCCTTGTCGAACATGGCTTTCGCTTGCCTTCTGCTTTAGAGAATCGTCCGCTTAAATTTGAGGAATGGGAACAAAATATCAATCAAGTAATCTATGTGAGTGCAACCCCCGGTGATTACGAATTAGAGCAGTCGGGCGGTGTTATTGTTGAGCAAGTAATAAGACCTACCGGCTTGTTAGACCCTGAAATTAGCGTCCGTCCTGTCAAAAGCCAGATTGATGATTTAATTGGTGAAATCCGTGAAAGAACAAAGCGAGGGAATAGGATTCTCATTACAACTCTAACAAAAAGAATGGCGGAAGATTTAACTGATTATCTGAGTGATTTGGAAATTAAGGTTGCGTATATTCATTCCGATGTTGATACTTTGGAGCGTGTGGAAATAATTCGCGGACTTCGTGTCGGCGAGTATGATGTGCTTGTTGGTGTCAATTTATTAAGGGAAGGGCTTGATTTGCCGGAAGTGTCATTAGTGGCTATACTTGATGCGGACAAAGAAGGTTTTCTTCGCTCGGAAAAGGCTTTACTGCAGATTGCCGGTCGTACTGCACGGAATGTCGAAGGACTTGTAATTCTATATGCCGATAGGATAACTCGCTCGATGAAAGTATTGATTGATGAAACCAACAGAAGGCGTGTGATGCAGAGTGCTTACAATAAGGAACATAATATAAACCCGAAAACTGTATATAAGTCTATTGAGGAAATTCTGGATTCGACATCGGTTGCGGATATACAGCAAAGCAGAGCGCAGAAAAAGGACAAAGCGGAGGCTGTTCGATTTGAGAAAGCCGCCGAGCCTCTTATAAAATATTTAGCCCCCGAACAGAGGGAAGAATTGATTGAGCAGATGTTTGTCTCAATGAAGCAAGCCGCAAAGGATTTGGATTTTGAAAAGGCGGCACAATTGCGGGACGAAATTCAAAAATTAAAAGCGGGCGGCGGCAAGCCCTCGAAAGTAAAAGTTAAATAGTATTGATATGATTGAAGTTCAGAACTGGGGAGTAATTGATTTCAACGAGGCTTGGCAAAGGCAGAAAGAACTCGTTAAAGATATTCAAGAGAAAAGAAATCGCAATCTACTTGTACTTTGCCAACATCCTACCGTAATCACTATTGGCAGGAATGGTACACCAGACAATATTAAGGTAAATAGAAATTTTCTGGAAAAAGCCGGTATTCCGGTTTATGAAATTGACCGCGGTGGCGATGTAACCCTGCATAATATCGGTCAGCTTGTGGGTTATCCGATTTTTAATTTATCGTCATATCGCGAAGATTTGCATTGGTTTCTTCGCGAAATTGAAGAAGCAATTATTGAACTTGTTGCTCAATACGGAATTAGAGCAGGCAGAAATAAAGGTCTGACCGGAGTATGGGTCGGTGATGCTCGAAAAATATGTGCAATGGGCTTGCATAGTTCCCGCTGGGTAACTTATCATGGTTTTGCCTTGAATGTTACTAATGACCTGAGTGAGTTCGGATATATTATCCCTTGTGGAATAAATGACAAATCGGTTACTTCCATTGCAGAGGAAACTTCGCATAGTATAGTGTTTGAAGACGTCTTAGCAGAATGCACCAAAATATTTAAAAAAATATTTTAATATTATTCATTTGGCGTATATTTTGGCATAGCTATTGCTGTTATTGACTTGAATTTGAATTAATAGTTCTAAAAAAGTATAAAAAGTAAGTGGCGAATGCAAAAATTTCTTGCATTGTTGTAGAAAACTTTGTAAATTTGTGTCCCTAAAAAATTACAAGCGGGAATAGCTCAGTGGTAGAGCACAACCTTGCCAAGGTTGGGGTCGCGAGTTCAAATCTCGTTTCCCGCTCGACGATGGAAATCGTCACTTCCTCGTTATGCTGCATGCCTTGCCGTCATTCCCCCCGATGGTAAGGCATATTTTTTTTAAAGGGAGTGTAACAAAAGCAGGTTGAGGGGTGTTATTAGATTGAAAGCAAGTGGAAATTATTCATTTCTTTTTGTTTTTTTGAGGATTTTGTATTATATTTAAGAGAATTTTGTAACAAATAACAAAGAATTTATTTGCCTATCGAATAAAAAACTCTACCACAGTATCAAATAAGCGGGATTAGCATATTTATATTTTACATTTTTAATTGTTAAAAATAAATACTTAATTGTATTTTTTGATTTATCCATTAATCAATTTTGAATTATGGTAAGATATAGAAATATTGTGGTATGGGCATTATTGCTGGCTTTTCTGCCGGTGATAACAACAGCACAAAACACTGATTATTTCAATCAAATTGGATTCAAGGTCATCAAAAGTGACGGAAGTGAACTTGTGTTGTCGTACCGACCTGTTATTCAGCACTTGGATACTATTATTACACAAAACGGCACAATGACTATATTACCTGTCATTAGCGGTGCTTCGCTCATTGAAGGGAAGGCAGGAATGCCCTCACTACTATCCGTGAGCATACCTGTTGCGGTTCCCGACAAAGATAAATTTACTCTGTCCGATGTTTCGGTTAAGAATATTATGAAAATTCCGTCAAGAATATCACCACTTCCTGGTTTTCAATTAATTCATAATGTCCATACTGAAATATATAGAATTAATGAACAGGAATATTCTCTGCAAAATACAAGTCCTTATGTCAATCTCAATTATGGCGGTGTATCGCGCGATATTCATATTGCCACGCTTGAGCTGACAGTTGCGAGATTTAATTCACGTTTACAGTCAATAGAAATACCGCAAGAGGTCATTATTAAGATAAAATTCGCCGATAATCTTAGTAGAAATGAAAATGAAACAAACACAGCAAACGCCGGTTTTGGCAATACTGTTATTAATGCAAATATATCATCGGCTTGGAGGGTGGGACTTTCCACTGATAATGCTTTATCTAAAAAATCTTTTGAACGCATACAGGAATTAAGTTCGGGCAATTGGATTAAATTGACGATTGAGAATGAAGGTATTTACAAGATAGATGCGGCAGACTTGGCTTCACTTGGCTTTAATATTAAGAAAAAAGATGTTAATACAATTAAAATATTCGGCAATGGTGGCATTGAATTAAGCGAAAAGGTAAGTGCCTCGAAAAAGAATATAATGAATGAACAAGCAATCATCGTCAAAACAAATTCTAACGGTGATTTGCAATCAATTATTTTTTATGGGGCGCCGACAGAGGGTTTTCGATATGAAAGGAAATCTTTTAGAAATTGGTACAATCATTATAGTAATAAAAATTATTATATGCTGACATGGGGCGGTAGCGAGGGTAAACGTATTAAAGCAACGAATGCACACGGTACTGTTAAGAATAAGCCTCTTAGCTATATTGAAAGAATATTACATAGGGAAGAACTTGCTTGTGCATTAGTTGGCGGTTCGGGACGCGTTTGGTTTGGCGGCTCGCTTTTCCCGCGTGCTTTCTCGAATGTACTGAATAATCTGGACAGGACAAAAGAAATTTTTTTCCGATTTAATTTCGCACATCGTTCGGACAGCAACGGACAAGTTACCATAAGTGAATCCGGCAAGAAAATAAATCAAGTTTATTTACCGGAGACTGATGGAGACAAATACCTCGATGCACACGCTCGCACCGGTGAAGTTTCCGTATCGGCAAGTGCAATACCGGGAGATAACCGCAGTTTATTGAATTTTACTTATACTAATCCGAAAATTGCAGGTTCATTACCTTTTTTCAATTGGTATGAAATTCATTATTCAAGAAGTTTTGTACCTGTTGATAACCAAATCGGCTTCTGGTCGGCTCCGACTATGACAGGAATTACCGAATTTTCAATAAATGGATTTAGCTCCGATATTATCGGCTTTGAAATAACTAATCCTGCTAATCCAAAATTTATAGAAAATGAATCTGTAACAGGTGGTATGTTTGTCTTTAAATACAAATTGGATACTATACCGTCTCACTTTTTCATTTCTTCAAAATTGTTAAAGCCGAAACTATCCCTTGCATCATTTGCAAACTTACGCGAAAAAGACGGCGATGCGGAAATGTTACTTATCACTCATCAGAATTTTATGTCTTCGGCAGAAAAATATAAGAAATACAGAGCCGCTCGGAAAATTGAAATAGTTAATATCAAGGATGTTTTCAACGAATTCAACGCGGGACTGCCCGACCCTACTGCTTTGCGTGATTATATTGCTTTTGTAATGGCTCATAGAAGTATCAAGCCCAAGTATGTTCTGCTATGGGGGGACGGACATTACGACTACAAAAATATTCAGACAAAAGTTCCGAATTATATCATTACATATCAATCAATAGAAGATAATTTGGAATTCTATTCGACTAAGTCATATACAAGCGATGATTATTTTGCTTTTGTTGTCGGCAATGACGAATTGACTGATGTCTCAATATCTCGCATTCCCATAAATAGTGATGAGGAAGGGGAATGGATGGTCGAAAAAATCAAGACTTATGAGAATAATTATTCCTTGGACAATTGGGCAACACATTTATTACTCTTGGCTGATGACAGTCCGACAAGTCATGGATATGGAGACGGAGCAACGCATACTACGCAGTCGGAAACATTAGCGAGCAAAATTATTCCTCCGTATATGTATAATAAGAAAATATATTTGCCGGAATATCCTTCCGAAAATATTCCCAACGGAAGACGTAAACCGGCAGTTACCGAAGATATGGTTGCTTACATCAATAATTACGGTTCACTTACCGTTAATTGGATAGGGCATGGAAATCCGCGTGTTTGGTCGCACGAGGAATTCTTTAATAGAGACAAAACTATATCACAATTTAAAAATCTAAATAAATTGTTTTTCAATACAGCCGCTACTTGCGACTTTGCCCGCTGGGATATGCCCGAAGGTTTAAGCGGAGCAGAGGCATTATTCCTTGCAAAAAACGGCGGTTCGATTGGAGAGTTCTCAGCAACGCGTGTTGTTTATTCTCTTGATAATGCTTACATCAATCAGGTTTTCTATACACAATTATTTACGCGTGATGCTGTTACCAAGCAATATAGACCTTTGGGAGATGTGATGTTCTCGGTTAAGCAAATACGCACAAAATTGAATGATAAAAAGTACAATTTACTTGCCGACCCGCTCTTGAAGCTATTAATACCCCATTATATTGTTCGTGTGGTAAAAATCAATGAGAAGTCTGTTGTAAATCCCAAAGACACTGCTCAAATTAAAGCAAAATCCAAAGTCAGGATTGAGGCATCTGTTATTAATCCTATTGATTCCTCTATTGTTTCGGATTTCAACGGCACTGCTTTTGTTTCTCTTTTAGATGCCGACTACAGTAATAGCGTAGAAGATGTGGATGGCACCAGACACACTAAGCAGAATTATGGCGGCGTGCTTAATCGCGGTCGTTTCAATGTAATAAACGGCACGATAAAGGCTGAATTCTACACGCCTGAAGATATTAGTTTTACTAATGGTCCCGGACGACTATATATATACGCACTGGCAAATGACAAGCGGCGTGCCAATGGAATAAACAGACAGTTTGTTGTTGCGGGAGTTTCTTCGGTTGCTTTCAATGCACAAAAGCCGACAATCGGTATTTATCTTGATTCAACAAGTTTCCGAGCGGGTGATATTGTTTCGTCCAAACCTATGTTGATAATCCATATACGCGATAAATATGGCGTTAATACATCAGGCTCGGGAATTGGACACAGGCTCGAAGCATGGATTGACAATAATCCTTATCCTATCGATTTGACAGATAACACATATATTTCTCCCGATGACCCAAAGGTTGTTATTGCGAAAAAACTGCTTTCCAATCTTTCGCCGGGTAGGCATACACTCAAAGTAAGAGCTTGGAATGTATTTAATAAATATTCTATCGCAGACACGTATTTTAGAATATTATCGGGTGATGAAGGTGCTATGCTCTGGAATGTAGGTGGTTATCCTAATCCTTTTAGGGACAAGGTAACATTACGTTTCAGACACAATCTCAGCCTCCCGTTCGATGCGACATTGAGTATATTCAATGCAAACGGTAGGGCGGTTAATACTATTAATTCACATATTAGTTCGGTGCATACGTCCGAAATTCGCTGGGACGGCACGGATTTTGAGGGCAAAAAAGTTGCTCAGGGTACGTATATTATTAATCTCGAAATAAATACGGATAAAGGAAAAGCAAAAGCCTCGGCGGGTGTTACTCTGTTAAGGTAAATGCAGTTGAAAAAAGTTCACATTATTTTTAATACAAACACGTTTATAAATTTCTAAGATATTATGGTAAGACAAATGAATTATCGAGAAAAAAGAAGAAAGACAGTTATGCTGAAAAAAGTTTTGGTTATGGCAACCATAATTATTTCATTTATTGCAATTAAAGAGGCAAAAGCACAAGCAGGCGGTTCAGCCGTTCCATTCCTTACGATTTCGCCCGATGCACGTGCAAGCGGTATGGGCGAGGTTGGCACTGCTGTTGCCGATGATGTTTTTGCGGTCTTTTGGAATCCCGCAGGACTTGCATTCCACGATTGGTTAAATCCCGATACCGAGTATGATGAAGATTTGAAGCCGTTCAGGCAGGTATCGCTTGCTTTTTCCAAATGGTTGCCTCAGTTCAATGCCGACTTGTATTACAGTTATGGTACTTTCGGTCAATATATTGAGGATATTGACGGCACTATTGCGGTTAATATTACCTATATGCACTTGGGCGAATTTACAAGAACTTATGAAAACGGACAGGTTGCAGGTAAATTTATGTCTAATGAGTTCTCGCTTGGTATGTCCTACGGAACAATTATAGCAACAGACCTCGGCATAGGTTTTCAGCTTAAATATATACATTCTAATCTTGCTCCGGCAACAACTCAATCTGATGTTGCAGGTGTCGGACGAAGTATTGCTTTTGATTTAGGTCTATTGTGGAAACCGCAGGGAATAAATATTTTTGGTTGGGATGCCGGTGATTTCTTTGCTTTCGGGTTCAATCTGCAGAATGTTGGTCCTAAGGTTACATACAGAAATGAATCCGACCCATTACCTACTACATTAAGGCTCGGAACATCTTTGCATCTATTGAGTGATGATTATAATGATATAAAATTTGCTTTTGATGTCTCTAAACTTTTGGTATATCGTGATGAATTCGGTTCCGACCCTCTTCCTCTGTCATTTATTACAGCTTGGAAAAATCCCGGTTTGGAGCTGTCTATGGGACTTGAATATTGGTATAGCAAGATTATTGCTTTGCGAGCCGGCTACTTTACAGAGCCGTCCCGCCTCGGCAATCGCGAATTCTTGAATTTCGGTGCAAGTGTGCGATATGATATTTTCCGTGCCGATTTCAGCTTTATCAATACAATTGAAGAAAATCATCCTTTGGCTAATACTATGAGGTTCTCTCTACTTGTTGATTGGCGATAAATTTATTATGTATTATGTAAAAAGCCGTACCGAAAAGTGCGGCTTTTTTATTATGGAACACCTATGTTACAAAAACCGGAAAAATAAATAATTAACAATATTTTCTTATCAATTATTTCTATATCTGCGAAAAGGGATTAAGTTTGTTTAAAAATATTTTTATGTAACACAAAATTTAGGTGTGCAAAATGAAAATCGCAATTCCTACAGCTAATCAAAAATCAATCTTCGGACATTTCGGCAAAACACCGGGCGTTTTAATTGTTAGCCTTGACGGCAATACTATTGTAAGTAAAGACTACATTCCTAATAATTTTACCGGTCATGCACAGGGACTTCACCAAGAGCATGAACAACACGTGCATAGCAATGCCGCCGGCGCCCATGCAGGTATTTTCAGTGCTATCGGCGATTGCAATGTAGTTATTGCCGGTGGTATGGGTCGCCGTCTATATGATGAATTTCGGGCAAATAATATGGAAGTATTTGTTACAGATGAAACTGATATTGACCGCGCCGTTGAACTTTATCTAAACAGACGCTTGGACAATAGAGAAGATAATTGTTGCGAACATTAATTACTATGGCGGCTCTTTTTGATTAATTATCAAAATATAAAATTGAGATACGAGGGTAGGACAATTTTCGATGATTTCTCACTCGAAATCAATCGCAATGAACATATTTGTCTTGCCGGTCCTTCGGGAAGAGGCAAGACCACTCTGCTCAAAATGCTACCTGCCCTCGTCCTGCCGGACAGCGGCGAAGTCGTCATTAATAATATTCGTCTAAACGAGCAAAATGTTCGCAATATTCGTAAGCTAATCACTTGGATTCCTCAGAATATTAATCTTCCTGTCAATACTGCGGCAGAACTTATGGCATTGCTTAATCTTAATGACAAGAAAACCGATATTTCGGTAAATATAAATAGGCTGGGACTTGATGATTCCTATTTTGAAAAACATTTTGCAGACATTAGCGGCGGCGAAAAGCAAAGAATTGTGATTGCCGTCTCGCTCGCAAAGGACAAACCCATTATCGTTATGGACGAGCCGACTTCCGCTCTGGATAGTCGTTCTATCGAATTGCTTTGCGAGATTATTGCAGAACAGAATGAACGCACTATAATATCTGCATCGCACAATGAGCAGTGGTTAAAACAATCCCCAAAGGTGCTAAGATTATGAAAGGCATTGTGGACATAGATTTGATTTCCTTGCTTCTGGCATTTTCGATTATTCTGCTCCCTCTTGCCGGATTTTTCTATTATCGTGTTCCGCTGATTAAGGATACTGTAATCGGTTTAGTCCGAATGTCTCTGCAACTTTCGCTTGTAGCCGTATATTTGGAGTTCGTCTTCAAGCTAAATAGTCCTTGGCTCAACTCTCTTTGGGTTATTGTTATGATTTTGGTAGGCATATATACAACAATTAGGCGAATGCGTTTAAACTTCCGAATGTTCATCGTTCCTTTTCTAATATCCGGCTTGACGAGTGTTATCATTATTGATGCTTTTTTTCTTGGTTGTGTTATTAGATTGGATTATATTTTTGATGCTCGCTATTTCATACCTATTTCCGGTATGATTTTGGGAAATGCTATGAATCATAATATTGTCGGACTTAGTGCTTATTTTGACGGACTGAACAGCAACCGTGAACTTTATTATTTCTTGCTTGTAAATAACGACAGCAAGACGGCGGCAATAGCACCATTTATTCGCAAGGGTTTGAAACGTGGTATGAACCCACTGGTTGCAACGATGTCCGTAATGGGTTTAATCTCTCTGCCGGGTATGATGACGGGACAAATTCTCGGCGGCAGTTCGCCTGCAATTGCCATCAAATATCAAATTATGATAATGCTGGCTATCTTTGCCGGTGTTTCCATCAATCTTATGCTTAGCATTATGTTCTCCAATCGTTTTATATTCGATGGCTACGCACGCCTGCGCCGCAATATATTTACTTCAAAGAAATAGAAATACCGCATAAATACCCCTTAGCAAGATATAAATATATATTGTTTATAGTTGATTCAAGTATTTGCTTGTGCTGAAAACGGAATATTTACGAAGCTTATAAAATGCTTTGTGAGTAATAGCAAATTTATATAGATGTTGATGAGGTATTATAAATATTTCTTTAAAATTTCCTCTTTCTTTTTAGGTATTTCGTTTATTAATTTTTCCAATTTATTAATCTTCGTTTCAATTTTTTCTATTTCAGAAACTATCTTTTTTTGTTCCTCTATTGTTGGAATAAAGGTTTCTATTTCTTTTATTTTATTAACTGACAAACCTGGTTGAGCTGTTCCTGTTGCATATTGGTTTAGATTCATTGATATTAAATGATAATAAAGCCAATCCGTAATTGTCAATTCTGTTGGAGAAGTAACAACAGCGTGTTCTGTTGCGTGAAACTTTCCTGTTATTTTATGCACATTTCCACATAATGCTCCTTGTCTTCCTATTAATGAAAATGTTCCATTATGAGTAAATGATTTTGTATAGCCTCTAAGTCCATTACCACCGTAACAAGGATAAAGCTCAGGACTATCCTTATCATAAATATCTCCTGCTGAAACAAAATCACCAGCTTTCATTTTACAAATCTCACCTAATTTCTTTCTTTCATATTTTGAATTATCAACTAATGCATTAGAAATATCTTTTTTCAACTTTTCAACTTCTTCAAAAGCCTTTTTTTCTTCTTTTTCCAAAACTTCTATTTCAGAAACTATTTTTTCTTGAATCTCTTT
>CAZOOR010000040.1:0-24794 GCA_964581505.1 uncultured Hyphomicrobiales bacterium | reverse complement strand
AGACTGCCCGAAAATGGCAGTCTCTTTTTTTATGTTTTTTTATATTCGCAATATGCTTTCTGCGAACTTAGCCGCAGTTTCGCGTTTGCAGGAATGACAGTAATGCGAGATGAAAAGCGAAAGGCACCTCTCTGTCGCTTCGCGACATCTCTCCTTATCAAGGAGAGAAAAAGAACAGCCGGATATTTTGCCTTTTGCATTTCTTTCCCCTCCTAAATTTAGGAGGGGTGCCGCTTTAGCGGCGGGGAGGTGTTTTTCAAAACAGCCGACCCACACCCCAGTCCTCTCCAATCAAGGGCGAGGGTGGAACACCCGAAAGACATTACCGCAAAAGAGATGTAAATGAAACTTACAAAAAGGTGTTTTTTATTTACGACCATTTTGGTAATTTAGTAGTCAGTACAAGAAAGAATGATTTAGGAGTGACTGATGTTCTTTCAAGAAATTTATATTCACCATTTGGGAAAAAAATGAAGATTAACGAGCCTTCGTATTGGATAAATTATGACCCGAAAGACGGGAAGCGGCTCGACTTCATTACTAAGGAATACGACCGCGAGTCCGCCCTCGCCGACCACGGCGTGCGGAAATACGAATACAACATAGGACGCTTCACCAGCACCGCTCCACTCTTCG
Source organism: uncultured Hyphomicrobiales bacterium (assembly GCA_964581505.1). GTDB lineage: Bacteria > Bacteroidota > Ignavibacteria > Kapaibacteriales > UBA2268 > CAZOOR01. The sequence goes on along the minus strand of CAZOOR010000040.1, from coordinate 24,158 downwards.
AGAAATATTCCCATTGCTTGCAAAATAAAAAAAAGGACTGCCGAAAATTCGGACAGTCCTTTTTAAAATATCGAATATACTATTTAGAGACTAATATCCTGAAAATCATTGATTAGCGACAGACCGCGAAGAGCTTTTTTATCTTCCGGGTCAATATCCAATGCTTTCTTATAATAGGTGCGAGCCTCAAAATGCTTGTCCATATTCAAATAAGTATCTGCAAGCAGAGTGTATGCCATTGGACTATCCGGATTGATTTCAATAACTCTGTTAAAATTAATAATTGCTTCCTCATAGTTAGCAAGACGTAGGTTAGTAACGCCCAAATGGAAGAATGCAATAATGAAATCGGGGTTCTTCTCTGTTACCGTTAAATAATGCTTTTTAGCGGTGCTAAGCCTGCCGCAGTGATAGTTGGTAATGCCAAGCCAATAATGAGCCATCAGAAATTCATCGTCCATCTCAATCACTTTATGAAGTGTTTTGATAGCAAGTTTGATTTTCACTTGTCTATAATAAGTCAGTGCCAACTCGTAGAGCGGAGTAGGGAAAAGGGGCAAAAGTTCGCAAGCTTTTTGCAAATATTCTTCGGCTTCCTTCAACTTACCAATTCTATAATAGACATTACCGCAATGTTTGTAAACAATACCTACATCGGGATTTTTCTCAATTACTTTTTTATAATGCTTAACGGCATCGCAAAATCTACCCTCTGTCTCGGCTTGATATGCCGCAAGAATATCAGGGTCATCGGAATCAAATCTCTGTATTGTGTCTGTCATCAATATCTCCGGGTTAAATTTATTTATTCAGAAAAAATTTACCGGGAGAGGTGCATCGCCCGTATAGTCATAAAAACCGCGACCTGTCTTGCGTCCATAGTGTCCTGCCGCAACAAGTTTTTTCAGCAGTGGTGCGGGACGGAAACGCGGGTCGCCTATGTCATTGTGCAAAACTTCCATAATGGCAAGAGTAGTATCAAGTCCGATTAAATCGGCAAGCATAAGCGGTCCCATCGGGTGAGCAAAACCAAGTTTAGCAACTTGGTCGATACCGTCCACAGTACCGACATTTTCCATCAATGCAAAAATCGCTTCATTAAGTAGTGGCATTAATATTCTGTTGGCAATAAATCCGGGATAGTCATTGGCAAGTACAGGGATTTTCCCGAGACTGGTTGCCATTGTATTAACGGCATTGTAAACGTCATCGCTTGTGGAAAGTCCGCGAATGATTTCGACAAGTTTCATCATAGGTACTGGATTCATAAAGTGCATACCAATAACGGAAGCAGGTCTTTTTGTCTTAGCCGCAATTTCCGTAATAGAAATTGTAGATGTGTTAGAGGCTAATATTGCTTCGGGTTTCATTACATTATCTAAGTTCTGAAATATCTTGAATTTCAATTCTTTATTTTCCGTTGCCGCTTCGATAGCAATATCAGCATCTTTGCCGTCTTCGAGAACAAGCGTTTTAGTAATATGTGCCAGTGTGTTTTTAACATCTTCCTCAGAAATTTTTCCTTTCTTCAATTGACGAGCCAGATTTTTCTCAATAGTAGCAATACCTCTGTCCAAAGGTGCTTCCGCAATGTCATAGAGAATAACATCTAAACCGTTCTGGGCGCATACGTGAGCAATCCCATTGCCCATTGTTCCCGCACCCAATACCAATACTTTTTTGATTTCCATATTTACCGCTCCAAAATTAATTAATAAACTTCACATTAATATAAAATCAAACTAACAAAAAGTTGTGAAAAAATGAAATATCATTTATATTGTCAATAAAGATTTTGCGGATTTTATTAGGATATTATGTTTAGAGCATTTAGAATATTTGAAGAAAGCGGAAAATTTATCCGCAAGATTGTTGAAAGAACGATAAATGACTTGCCACAGGGTGATGTTCTAATTCAAGTTAAGTATTCGGCACTTAATTATAAAGATGCACTTTCGGCAAGCGGTCATAAAGGGATTACGAGAGTATATCCGCATACACCGGGGATTGATGCCGCCGGTATTGTTGTCGCTTCATCTTCACAGGGGTTTAAAACAGGCGAGCAGGTGCTTGTTACCGGCTATGATTTGGGTATGAATACCGATGGTGGGTTCGGTGAATATATACGCGTACCTGCGGCTTGGGTTGTTCGGTTGCCGGATAATCTCAACTTGCTCGAAAGTATGATTCTCGGTACTGCCGGTTTCACTGCCGGTATTGCTATTTATGAATTTCAACGACGCGGACTTAATCCCGACAAAGGTGAAATTCTCGTTACCGGAGCTACAGGTGGCGTGGGTACTATTGCAACTGCAATACTTTCGCATATAGGGTATCAGGTAGTTGCTTCAACTGGTAAGTCTTCGCAAACCGCTTTCCTAAAAAGTATCGGTGCTACAGAAATAATCGCACGTGATAGTGTAGTTGATAATGCACGAAAGCCGCTATTGGAGCGTAAATGGGCGGGAGCAATTGATAATGTAGGCGGCAGTACGCTTAATTACTGCATAAAATCAACGGATTATTGGGGGACGGTTGCTTGTGTAGGATTAGTTGCATCGGATAAATTGGAAACAACTGTCTATCCGTTTCTTTTGCGTGGTGTCGGATTAGTCGGTATTGATTCGGCAGACCGTCCAATGCCACTTCGCTTGGAAATATGGAATAAATTATCAGATAATTGGAAGCCGAATGTTTTAGACAAAATTTATCGAGAAATTACAATTGATGAATTATCCGATGAGTTAGACAAAATGTTAGCCGGCGAACAATCGGGCAGAGTAATTGTGAAGTATTGATGCTATAATGATATTTATTAAATTAACTAATAAAAAAATGTTATTTTTGTGCTATGAAACAGATAGATGAATATTTGAATAAAATTATTTGTGGTGATGCTATTGATGTTATGAAAGAAATACCTGATAGTAGCATTGATATTGTTATTACGTCGCCACCATACAATTTAAAGAATTCAACCGGTAATGGTATGAAGGACGGGCGAGGTGGAAAATGGAAGAATGCCGCACTTGTAAATGGATATTCTAATTATGATGATAATTTGCCTCATCAGGAATATGTGGAATGGCAAAGAAAATGTTTAACCGAAATGTTTAGATTAATCAAAGATGACGGAGCAATATTTTATAATCATAAATGGCGCGTTCAAGGTGGATTATTGCAAGATAGGGCAGACATTGTAGCCGGTTTTCCTGTTCGTCAAATTATCATTTGGCGTAGGAAAGGTGGAATCAATTTTAATCCCGGATATTTCCTACCTACCTATGAAGTTATATATTTAATAGCTAAACCAAATTTCAAGTTGGCACCCAAAGCAAATGCCTACGGTGATGTTTGGGAATTTAAACAAGAAATGAAAAACGGACATCCGGCTCCTTTTCCTGTTGCATTGATTGATAGAATAATTAGTTCTACCACTGGGAATATTATTTTAGACCCGTTTATGGGTTCGGGGACAACAGCAATCGCCGCAATGGGTAATGACAGGCAGTTTGTAGGAATTGATGTTTCACCTGAATATTGTGAAATGGCGCAAAAAAGAATAGATAAGAATAAAATTCAATCAGAAGTAAAATTATTAAAAGCACAATTAAAGATATTTTAAATGAATATATTTACAAAAGAAAAATTAATTAAAAAGTTAAAAGATATTTCTAAAAAGTGTTGGATAGAAAATAGGAGATATGGTAATCAGGGGGGTATAGGGAATACTCTTGAAGATTTATTAGGAATAGAAGAGAATAATTTACCGATACCTAATGCAGCGGAATGGGAATTGAAAACACAAAAAAACGGAACTTCATCACTGACTACGTTATTCCATTTTGAACCTTCTCCAAGAGCAATGAAGTTTGTACCGGCAATATTCTTACCAAAATATGGATGGCGTCATAAAAATGCAGGGACTAAATATCCCGATGATGAAATGAGCTTTCGTCAGACCATCCATGGACAATCTTTTAGCGACAGAGGTTTTACTGTTATTGTTGATAGAAAGACAGAAAAAGTATTAATTTCATTTAATAGTAAAAAAGTAGCAGATTGTCATCGAGAATGGTTAGATACAGTAAAACGAAGGATAAATACGCGACAATTAAAGCCGCAACCTTACTGGGGTTTTAATGACCTAAAACATAAAGCAGGAACTAAGTTATTAAATACTTTCTATGTTCAGGCAGATGTTAAGCGTGATAAAAAGAATAAAATTGAATATTTCCACTATAACAAGATAATGATGTTGGAAGGATTTAGTTTTGATGGTTTTCTTTCTTGTTTGGAAAATGGAAATATTTTAATTGATTTTGATGCAAGAACCGGTCATAATCATGGAACTAAATTCCGTTTGAGACAAAATCATTTTCCTGATTTATATAAAAAGATAACAACTATTTTATAAATGCAAAATTCATTAAATGATTTTTCTTGCTTCGCATTGTTAGGTATTACCCGTATTTTCTTACTGCATACTAATATAGATATTAATATCAGGTTCGTAGTAACTAAGAGGGAAATAGCATTCAAACTCAGTTTTAAATTTATCGTTTAGACGGACTACAATTTTCTTTTTATTTTCTTTTACTATTGCTCCTTTGAAATTTCTTATCGCTTCATTGATGAAATCTTTAACTGAAAATATGTTTTTTACTTTACTATCAGTCGATAATATTATTTGTTCTACTTGGTTATTCAAAAATATAACGACAAGATTTTTAAAAGTCAGACCATTGATATTGACAGTCCACTTTGCAGGTGCTTTCATTATTCTGCGTGGTGAATTATTATTGTCGTAATCCATTGAGTAGAGCCAGAAATTAGGATAATGCTTGATGAATTCAGTATAAGATAAACCGCGAAATTGTTCTACATTCAGAAGTTCAAGTAATGATTTTTTCCCTCCGGAAATAATGGAGTTTCCTGTATTTATCGGATTTTGTTGAGCATATACTCTCTGTACTAATGATAATAGAATTAACAATACGATTATTATTTTGTATGCTTTCATTGCAATACCTTTATATATTTATAAAAAAATCGTATATGTCAGTTCAGTATATTAGTCTCCTGTGTATATTCTTATTAGAAAAATGATTGTTCTCAAAATGTATTCTTTACATTTTATCACATTGCAAAGATAAGGATATAGTAAAAATAATAAAATAGTACAAACAATGAAATACTTGTAGTAGGGCAGTAGTAGTATGTGTAGAGCGAACTTTGACGTAAAATATTCTGACACTGTGTTAAGAAATGTACAGAGTATTTTAAATAATTATATGTGCCGACTTATTTGGAAAATAATAATATGTCGAGTCTGTCATTAGTGATAATTGTTAAACCAATAAGAAATAATTATGTCAGCTGTACAATCGCGAATGGTGGCTTTGGGTACTCCGGCACCCGAATTTAATTTACTTGATGTTGTCTCCGGCAAGAATATTGCTCTTTCTGACATTAAGTCGGACAAGGCAACAGTAATAATGTTCATCTGCAATCATTGCCCCTATGTAATTAATCTATACGAACATCTGGCTGAGTTTACTGCTGAATATATGGAAAAGGGTATTAGCTTTGTTGCCATTAATTCAAATAATTATCTTGTTTATACAGATGATGCTCCCGATAAAATGAAGCAAGTGGCACAACGACTTGGCTATAAATTCCCTTATCTTGTTGATGATACTCAGGAAGTTGCAAAGTCTTTCCAAGCGGAATGCACGCCGGATTTCTTTGTATATGACAGCAATTTGAAATTGATTTATCGCGGACAATATGATTCATCACGTCCGGGGAACGGAATACCTGTTAATGCCACCGATTTGAAAAATGCTCTTGATGCTGTGCTTGACGGTAGGGAAGTATCAAGTAAGCAAGTTCCAAGTATCGGTTGCAACATTAAATGGAAATAGATTTTTTATTATGATTATTTCTAATCCTTATGAAGAAAATAATTGTTGTTTTTTCCGACATTATCGTGGCAAAAATCGATTGCAACTACTTTTCTGTTAAAGATTACTATAAATATTTGCTGCGAACCGATTTGGAGAGTTATTTACGTACAATGAATCTGATAGGGAGGTAATGATATTTTTTGGAATTTATAATATTCTTTATTATCTTGCAGTGCAATTTGTTCATTAAGGTCTGATAAATTATTGACCAACTAAGACGTCTATTTATTTGTTAGTTATTAAAAATTAATTCAATAGAAGAATTATGGAAGCAAAATTAAAAAATAAAAATGGAAATAATAGAGATAAAACTATTTCTAATATGTTAAGCCATAAAATTTTATTGAATAATTATTATAAAAATTATTATAAAAATATGACTGCAAGAGAGTTGGATAAGGAGTTCAATAAAGATATAATTACCTTAATTAAAGCAGCAAAATATTTGCCTGAGAATAAAAGGAATTCATCTTTCCATTTATTTTCACGATTGATAGAATTTCATATTGAAAAAAAGATTGAAAAAGAAATAAACAGTTCTTTTGATAAAATTTTGAAATTGTTATGAATAATGAGAGTAACAAAATAGGGAAAGACGAGAATCAAGAAAGTAAAAATACTAATATTATTGATACAGATAATAGTATCCCTGCAGAGTTATTAGAAGCAATTCCGGAGAGTGAGAGGAGTAAATTCATACATTTAATGTCGGAAACATTAATGACTAGTCAAATTAATATGAGTAATCCTGTTGCTGATAAAATTACAGAGGAACACATCACACAGATTATTTCAAAGTCTGATGAATATGATAAGCGAGACAGGGCAGAAAGAAAATCAGAAAGAAATTATAATTTAATAATATTGATTATTGCTCTTTTATTCGTTGTATTTATAATTGTTTTCCTTAAAACGGAGCAGGATTTATTATTAAAAATTGTAATTGCAATAATTTCTTTTATTGGAGGATTTGGTTTCGGACAAACTAAAAGAAAGAAGTAATAATATGATTTCAAAAGCCGCCTTTCAGGGCGGTTTTTTTTTAGAAAAAAAAATGTGGAATAAACGCAAGTGATTTATAACAAATAATTCCTTAATCGTCTATTAAAAATAAGTATTTAATTATTAATCTGAGGGAAATATGCGCAATTTATTATCATTGCTTTTTATTCTTGTTATAGTTGCGTCTGCTTTATCGCAGGATACGGAACGCAAATCGCTGAGTGTTACCGTATATAATAACAATCTAGGCGTTATTAAGGACAACCGAATTATTAATATTGCTAAAGGCGTTTCGACAATAAAAATTACAGATGTAGCTTCAGGCATTGATGCAACCAGTGTACATATTGGCTTTGATGGAAATGTATTGGAACAGAATTATCAATATGATTTGGCAAATTTATATAAAATTTTAAGTAAATATATTGATAAGAAAATTTCGCTTTCTGACGAAAAAGGTAATATTATTACCGGTTCGCTTATTACTGCATCAGGCAATCAAATTGTTTTGAGAAAATCCGGTGGTGGATTGGTTATGCTTCCGAAAATTGACAATTATAAATTAAGTGTTCCCGCTTTGCCGGAGGGTTTAATTACAAAACCTACTCTTGTATGGAAGGTCGAATCAAATAGAAACGGAAAACAAGATGTCGAACTCTCATATCAGACGCAGGGAATGGGCTGGCATACCGAATATATTGCAGTATTGAACAAGGACGATAGCAAAATGGATTTCAACGCTTGGGTGAGTATTGATAATCATTCGGGGGGGACGTATAAAAATGCAAAACTGAAACTTGTTGCCGGTGATGTGCATCGTGCAGAGGAAACTTATATGCTTGATTATGCACCCAAAAGGACTTCTAGCTTTGATGCCCAACCACTTGCTCCGTTTCAAGAAAAAGCATTCTTCGAATATCACATTTACAATTTACAACATAAAACTACTATTGCTGATAACGAAACAAAACAGATTTCGCTATTCGAAGCATCTAATATAAAGATTAAGAAAAAATACAATTTTACTATTAAAGGGATTGGAGAAAGTAATCACAAAGCCAATGCTTCCGTTGTGATTGAATTTTTGAATGCCAAAAACAATAATCTCGGTATGCCTATGCCGAAGGGTAAGGTGCGCCTCTATAAGTCCGATGGCGAAAGCATTGAATTTGTCGGTGAAGATAGGATTGCACATACACCCAAGAATGAAAAGATAAAATTGAGAGTTGGTGATGCTTTTGATGTAATCGGAAAGGGGCGGACTGTGTCAAAGGACAGAATTTCCGAAAAGGTTTTCGAATACGAGTTTGAGTTCAAAATTGCTAACAGGAAGGACAGGGATATTATTGTTGATGTAGAAAATATGCTTTGGGGTGAATGGAAAATTCTAAATTCATCGCACAAATACGTGAGAAAGAATGCCAACACGGTTGTTTATCAAGTACCTGTCAAGAGTGATTCCGAAACATTATTGACTTTCCGTGTACGTATTTCACTTTAATTTGAATAACACCTGTGGACTTCGTACATAAATAATTTGTGCGAAGTCCGCTTTATGTTTGATTTATCCTGCATTATCATTAATTTGTTTTTTTTATTAATCAAAAATGAATAATTGAGAGTTCAAGACCACATAGGATTAATATCATGGTCGCTTGCAGACAAGGCGCTGTTTATTCTCTACGGCTTTGTACTAATTGTAATAATGAACTACACTGTGCCGGCAGAGTTCGGGCTTTATTCCTTGCTTATCGGTCTGCATACATGGATATTCACAATAAGCGATTCGTTTTCCTTGCAAAGTCTTATCCAGTTCGGAATGAACGAACGCAATCGCGGTAAAGTCAATCTAATTGCATTAGTTTCGCATCTGTCCCTTACACTTGGTATATCGCTACTTGTTTTTGTTTTGCGGTATTCGCTTGCTGGTTTGTTCGATGAATCCCGTATTTTGGATATTGCATCTTTTCTACCGGTGCTTTCGCTTGCGTTCATTCCACGCACATACAGTCAGAAAATAATATATCGTATTCAAAATATGTTTTATTTATTTCTGACTAATCTCACTTTTTTCGGAACAATGGCGGCACTTATATTCATAAAAATATCATCTGTAAAATTCCTGACTTTTAACGATTTGGCATACATTTATCTTTATGGCTCAATGGCAAGTTCGGCAGTTGCATTAGTGCTAATCCGCAAGGAACTCATATTTACGCGTACAGGCGATATAGGTTGGCGTCAAGTATATAATTTTTCGTGGAAAATGACACTAGCAAATATTATGTACTCTTTACCTAGACAGTTGGATGTTTTCTTTGTAAAAATATTTTTTAGTTTAAACGAAGTAGGTTTTTATGCTGCAGCAAAGAATATATTCCGTGTTTTTGATGAAGCACTAGGTGCTGTAAACGGAATTATTTATCCGGAAGCTGTTAAGTTGTTAGATAAAAAAAATTATAAAGATTTTAGTCTTCTGGCTACTAAATCTCTTTCATTTCTATTTGTTTCCTTTTTTTTTGCAGTTGTAATTTTATATTTTGGTTTAGCAGATATTATTTTTAATTGGATATTACCTGAACGATTCATGCAGTCGCTTGTTTTTTTTAAAGTTATTCTTTTAGCTGCATTGTTCTTACCTTTTCAAATGTTATTTCTTTTTATTATTAGTAAAAATAGACTTAATATATTATTATTCTACTATCTCATTGGGTTACTAGTATTTACAATAACAATAGTAATCATTGGTTATGGTGGTTTTTTAACATATATGCCCATTGCTTTAGTCTCTTATTATGGAGTTATGAGTATACTTGTATATCTTGATTCCATCAAAAATTTAAAATTAAAATTGAAAGATTTATTTAGGAGTATTCTTGATACAAAGGATTTTTTTATTAAAAATTAATTCTAATCAGCAATCTTATATATTAAAATTTATTAAAGAGTAATTGATTTTACTTATAATAAATTTTATTAATTAAAGCAGGGTTTGTGTTGTAAGACGCAAATCCTGCTTTCCCATTCAAAACATTCCATAAATTATACTGACGCTATCTTTTTGGTATTATATTTGCTTAATATTATTTGAATGAAGTATTTTAAACTCAATTATATGGAATTGAACATATTTCGATAACTATGGCTAAAGAAGAAAAATATATTATTAAGGACATTGCTTCTCATAAAAATGAACTAATTCTGCTAATAGATGACCAGCCGGATAATTTGCGGTATTTGCAAATTGTCTTGAAGGAGTTTAAGCTGGTAAGCGCTTTGTCTGCAAAGGAAGGTATAGCAAAAGCTAATGAATTATTGCCGGATTTGATATTGCTGGATATTATGATGCCTGAGATTGATGGCTTCGAAGCATTCAAAATGTTGAAAAATAATGAGGCAACCGCCGATACACCTATTATATTCGTAACGGCACGCGTTATGCTTGATGATGTGATTAAGGGCTTGAAACTCGGTGCTAATGATTATATCACAAAACCATTCGAGCCGGCTGAACTGATTGCTCGCATTAAAACACATCTGGACTTGCAGAAAGCAAAGAAAAAATTACTGGAACAATTCGTACACTTAACGGAACTAAACGAAGATAAAAATGAATTTTTGAAAATTGCGGCACACGACTTGCGTAATCCGCTAAAAGTAATTCAGGGATTCACTAAATTAATTATGGAGCGCTTTGATAGTTTGAGCGATGACAACTTGCAGGAGTTCCTGACTGATATTAGTTCCGCCGCAGATAGTATGCTGAAGATTATTAATGATATTCTAACGATGAATGACTTGGAAGAAGGCAAGTACGAAGTAATTGTGCAGGAGTTCGATTTAACCGAACTGATGCTTGTTTTGGAGAGTGAATTTAGGGAGCAAGCAAAGAAAAAGAATATTAATATCGTTATTGACGATAAACTCAATAATAGAAGTTTTAAAAATGATTTTTTGAAAACTAAGCAAATCCTTGAAAATTTAATTGAAAATGCTTTGACATTTTCGTTTAACGGGACAACGGTTACATTTATAATTGAAGTGGCAAGCCCCGAAGAAGTGGAAGAAGGATTTATTGCAAGGGTAGTAATTCGAGACGAAGGACCTGGAATACCGGAAGTCGAATTGCCACATATTTTTGATAAGTTCTGCAAAATATCAAATAAGCCGACAGGCAATGAGCCGTCTTCCGGTATGGGCTTAGCTATTTCAAAAAGTATGAGCGAAATTCTGGGTTTCAAACTTCTATGTGATACTCAGGTAGGCAAAGGAACAGATTTTATTTTGTTATTAGGGAATAAGTTAGCGGAAACAAATGAAAGAAAAAATTAAAATATTAATTGCCGAAGACCACCATTTAGTGGCAAAATTACTATCGGCAAATCTTGAAATGATTGAAGAATTCCAAATTATCGGTATTACTCAGGACGGAAAAGAAACAATCGAAGCAACCGAAAAATTGAAGCCGGACGTATTACTCTTGGATATTGATATGCCTGTGGTTGATGGTATGCAAGCCCTAAAAGTGTTAAGAAAGAAAGATAAGAAACTCCGTATAATTATGGTATCCAATCACACGGAAAGTTGGCTGATTAAAAAGTCATTAGTTGCAGGTGCCAATGGATTTATCACAAAATTTTCGGAGTCCGAGGAATTAGTCGAAGCCGTTTTTACCGTTATGGACGACCGGAAATACTTATGCAAATTGTCTCAACAACATGTACAGAATACATCAAACGACCGACAGGATTTAGCAAAAGTAGAAGAATATGATAGGAAACAGCTCGAAATGGATTCATTTACAGCACGTTTCCAAAGGCTAACAAAACGGGAGAAACAAATATTTAAATTAATTGTCAAAGGGCATTCAACAAAAGATATATCAGAGATGTTATATATTAGTTATCGAACAGTCGAGACGCACCGCAAGAATATTCTTAAAAAAATTGACGTTAAAAATTCTGTTGAAATGATACGCGAAGCAATAGAGAGCGGTATCTTCCAAGAAATATAATCAGAATTTCCAACCGTAAATATTCTGTCCGGTCATAATTCCGAGTTCTTTCGCGGCGTTACCGTCACGCTTACCGATTTCAATATAACCGAAACTACCTACATAAGCCAAATAATCGCCAATATTAACATCAGCAAATGTTTGGCTCAAATATCTAATTTTAATACTCCCCAGTTCAAACATCCAATTCAATTCTTGTTTAGCAAAATGATATGGATTAATATCCATTGTTTCAGCTTTGAGCGATGTAACAATATTACCGAAACGGTCTATATGCAATATTTCCCCATGCCAAATGTTTTGTGCGTCAAGGAAACACTGTGCATCAGGTACGGTAATCAGGCTGAGCGGGCTTACCCGTTCGCCCAATTTGGAAATATCCAATCCATTAGCCAAGTGTGCCGCAACCGGTGCAAATACGTCTCGTCCGTGAAATGTAGCACTAATGTCATCTAAAAAATATTCTTTCTCGGTTATTGAATAAATGGCATCGGGCGTATAATGTTGAAGTACATAGCTCAAAGTGCCGTTATCCGGTGATAAAAAAGTATAGTCCTTACATTTCATTGCAATCATATTCCGGGCAGTCCCAACCCCCGGGTCGATGATAGTCAAAAATATAGTATTTTTCGGAAAATATTTGACAGATACAGAAAGCAGAAAAGCCGCTTGTTTAAAATTTTGCGGGGCTATACTGTGTGTTAAATCAATGATATTTGCATCGGGTGCCATTGAGTAAATAATAGCTTTCATCACACCCAGATATATATCATCTGTCCCAAAATCAGTAGTCAATACAATTGTTGGTCTATTCATAATAATTCCGAAATTACTTATAATTAATTAAATTCTATCTGATATTTTTCGTGTCAAAATTATGTTTCAAGTTTGTAGCCGATGCCGCGAATATTTTTAATATATTTACCGGCGGTACCAAGTTTTTCTCGCAAATTTTTAATATGTACATCAACGGTTCTATCCAGAACTCCTTTTTCATTTACGCCAAGTTTATCCAAAATTTGCTCTCGAGAGAAAACCCAGCCATTATGCTCGGAAAACATACGTAAAATTTTGAATTCCGTTGTAGTAAGTTCTATTTTTACGTCATCAACAACTACTTCAAATTTTTGCAAATTGATTTTTAATATTTTACCGATTTCAATAAAATCATCGCTTTGCGTTCTGCCACGCCGTAATACGGCTTTTACTCGCGCCACCATTTCGCGGGGCGAGAATGGCTTTGTGATGTAGTCATCGGCTCCTATTTCGAGACCGATTATTTTATCCGCTTCGTCAGAGCGAGCCGTAAGCATTATTATAGGAATATGCGAGAATATATCTCTCTGTCGTAAATACTTGCACAATTCAAATCCGTCCATATCGGGTAGCATTAAATCCAGAATAATTAAATCAGGTATTTCATTATCAAGATGTTTCAGCAATGCTTTGGCATCATTGAAGCCAAGCGGTTCAAATCCATTACGTGCCAGATGTAGTGATACGAGTTCCAGAATATCGGGTTCGTCGTCCACAACTGCAACTGTTTTTTTTAGCGGATTATTGTTTTCTTCCTTAATATTCATATCTTTTATTAATAACTAACCCCTTTGCTCTGAACAAAATTACAAAACAAAGCACTAATTTAAAATTATTCAATGAAAATATTCTTTGTGTTTTTGATTTTTATTACTATATTAGATTAAATTTGTTCATATAATAATTGAGGAATTACTATGAAAGTTGCCGATGCACATTGCGACACTCTGACTAAATTCAAAGACAATCCATTCCACAGCGAAGATGCACATTGGAGTTTGGAAAAATTCAATGAAGCCGGCGGTGTATTACAATATTTTGCTGTTTTCACACCACCACAATATTCGGGTGATTCGGCTGTTCGCTTTGCTTTTAATGCTATTGGAAATTTTTATTCAAAGAATCGGGGAAAGGTTAATCTTTTGCTTTCGCCGGACGGCTTCAAAGATGACAAAGTAAATATTTTGCTCTCTCTCGAAGGGGCTACTCCCATTATTGACGACCTGAACAACCTACGCGTTTTCTATGAACTCGGTGTGCGTGCTATGGGGCTTACTTGGAATCATCGGAATTATGTTGCTGACGGTATTGATAATCCTTATGGTTTGACCGCTTTCGGTGTGGAGCTGATTAAGGAAATGGAAAATATGAATATGATTATTGATGTTTCTCATCTGAATGTTGCCGGTTTTGACGATGTCGTGAAAAATACATCAAAGCCATTCATTGCTTCGCACTCGAATGCACATAAAATTTTTGCTCACCCCCGCAATCTCTATGATGAGCAAATCAAAGAGATTATCACCCGTGGCGGCTTTATCGGAATGAATTTTTATCCCGATATAATTTGCGATGATAAGGATAATTTGAAAGCAGGACTGCTGCAACATATTGAATATATGCTCGAACTCGGTGCCGCCGATGTTCTCGGTATGGGTGCTGATTTCGACGGTATTCCTTCGGCACCATTTGATGATGTGCGCGGCTATATCGAACTTGAACAAATGCTACGCAACGATTTGAAACTCGACTATACCCTTATTGAAAAAATTATGTATAAGAATTTAATGGACTATACACTGAAATATATTTGATTTCATAATTAATATTTCTTTCCCGCATCACTGAAACCCCGTCGTTTTAGTTTTTGGCGGTGAGCATATATAAGTTTTTGAAATTATAATGCCTTTGTTTCCTCGTCCTTTGTGAGCGGCAGGCTGGGTGAGGGGCGGTTGTTTTCAAACCGCATCCTTCAGGGTGCGATTTTATATTATGTCTTTTATCTTTCTTTTCTTTTGTAGGAATGGCAATGAAGAGATTCCTGCTTTCGCAGGAATGACACATTGTCTTTTGCCTTTCTTGCTTCTCTTACAGACGGGAACTGAAAGTACATTAATCTCTTCCAAAAACCTTGATAGCTGGTATATGTGAAAAGAATTGATGGAAATAGAGAAATTGTAACATCTGCTCAAATGCTTTCTCGACTTCCTCAGTCCAAGACCAAAACAATTGTCCTTCCCGTAAATTATAATCGGTTTTGGCGCTTGATGTTTCTATTATATTTTCTTCTTTGCCTTCTCCTATTGTTGCTATATTCCGTATATATTGGATAAGCTTTTCAGGTGTCGCATCTTGCCAAGTAACCCAAGCCAAAAGCGGTAATGGCATTTCGTACATATCAAACCATTCATCGCTTACATCAAGGGCATTATCAGCGGCATGGCTCTGCTCACGAATAATGGCGGCATCGAATTTCTTTAAAATGTCATTTTTCCCACCGTCCGCTTCAAATAGCTCTACATCAAAGCCGTATTTCTCTGCAAGTAAAATGCCACCGATTTTAATTAAATAGTCATTCGGTCTATTACTTGCAACTTTGGATATTTCCTGTAAACCCTGCCGGAAGAATATAGAAGCCAAACCCGTATAATCCACAGTAGAAAGCGCCGTTTCGGGAATAATGCGAAAATCGGCTTTATCAACACCCAAGCCGTAACCTAATGGTGAAAGTAATGCGGCATCAACTTTTTTTGCAAGTAGTAATTTATAAGTATCTTCTTCATTAACTTTAAATATCTGTAAATCTTTGACATTATCAATGAAATCAGAATTATTAAATAATTTTTCGTAAGCGATAATATTAGGAACAGCTAGTTTCATTGTTCAATATTCCTTTCATTTTTATTTCTATAAATATCAACAGCATTAAAAATTGCAATACCGGCAGCGATAGCTACATTAAGAGAATGTTTTACTCCGAACATTGGGATTTCTATTGCATCATCGCATAATTCAAGCACTTCGCTGTCCAAGCCGGTCAATTCATTGCCGAGAACAATACACAATGGGTACTCTTCTTTTTGTAGTGATGTGTATTGCCTCTTTTTATCTGTTATTTCCAGTGCAATTACTTTTACACCCATATCTTTTAAATAAACAATTGCCTCTACTTCCGATTTGAAATACTTCCAAGGTACCGAATCAACAGCGCCAAGTGCAGTCTTTGCTATTTCGTCTCGCGGCGGGTGTGGCGTAAACCCACATAAAATCAACTCTGCTACAAGTGCGGAATCGCAAGTTCGGAATATAGAACCTACATTATACAAACTGCGGATATTGGACAGCATTACATAAATAGGATGTCGCATAGTCGCGATAGCCTCTTCTGCATTCAAACGCTCTCTTAATATTTCACTATGTGTCAATTTTTTCATTGTTAAAAATAAGAAAAATATGTAACTAATTATACTTTCAATTGTCATTAATAAAAAATGTTTTTTATTATTAAAATTTTTATATATTTTGAAAGAAAATAAAAAGAAATAGTTATTTTGAAAAAGTGCTTTACATATTTGATGCTTGCTGTTTTATTGACGGTTCTATTTTCTAATGATTTAACCGCTAAAAAATCATGGGATAGTAGGGGTAAGGATTTTTGGCTAACATTTATCCCGAACTATCATAATTTAAAATATTCACTAGACCAAAAAGTTAAGTATCTTGATACGCTTAATATCTATATTGCCGCTTCAAAATCTACCAGCGGAATTATTACATATAGAAATATTCGTGGTATGGTTTTTACACATAAATTTGTAATTAAAGATACTAATAAAATACATAAGTTTCAGCTGCCGTATCGCACATTTGAACTTGAAGGCTTTAATGATAACGGACATAATTGGTTGCAAAACCAATGTGAAAAAATTGCTCCGCAATCTTTTCATATAACGAGTGATGACGATATATCAGTCTATGCACTAAATCAAGCAAGATTTACAAGCGATGCCTTCCTTGTCTTTCCTGCCGAAGTACTTGGCGAAGATTATTATATTTTATCTTATAATTCCGATTCTTATTCATACAATCCAAACAGCAGAACTCCATCTCAATTTGCTATTGTTGCAAGTGAGGATAATACGAGTGTTACGATTAAACCTTCGACTGCTACCTTTGTAAATGGAATAGGTGAGCAAAAAATCACTCTGAATAGAGGGGACGTTTATCTGGTTCAAAGTAAAATTGATAAAAAAAATAAGAATCCCGATTTATCCGGTACAATAGTTAAGGCTAATAAACCAATTGCTATTTTTTCAGGTCATCAACGTGCAAGAATTCCGGTTGATACAATTTTTCGGAATGCTTCGCGAGATATTTTGGTAGAACAATTACAACCATTTAAGAATTGGGGAAAAAATGCATTTATTGTACCTCTTGTGCAACCATATAGTATTTGTATTGAAGGAAATGATATTTTCAGAATTATTGCCGGTACCGATAGCACGAAAATTTATTTGAATGATACTTATATCACGACAATAGATGAAGGTGAATTCTTTGAAGCCCTCGCCGACAAATTATTTGTTATCAAAGCTAGTAAACCGATTTCCGTTGCACAATATAAGAAAACATCAAAATATATTAGTAGCGATTTGAACATAAGCGACCCGTATATGTTGCTAATTCCTCCCAAAGAGCAGTACTTAAATTCGTATAGGATTATAAATACGGAATCTTGGGATTATTCCCCAAGGGGTGGCTACTATAAAGCTTTTTCTGAGCATTATATTACACTAATCGTTCCCGATGATGCTTTGAACTCTATTACTGTGGACGGTAAATCAATTCCTATACGCAAATTTAAGCCGATATTAAAATCAGGGTATTCTTTTATTAATTATCCGACAAGTGCCGGTGTTCATTCAATCAATGCTAATGCACCATTTGGTATTTATGTAAGCGGTTTCGGAATGGCTAATTCATACGGCTATCTTGGTGGTATGAATTTTAAACAACTTAACTTCCGTTCACCAAGAATTTTCTCTCTGGATACTTGCGAACAGATTAAGGGTATTCTTACAAAGTATAGCCGAACGGATTATGGCGTTTGGTCTGTTCGCACAAAAAATAAAAATAATGTAGATGTTACAGTTGCACATTTTAATAAAAACGATGATTCAGTGCGGTTTTCTGCTCGGCTTATTGATTATCGCAAAGACGGTAAATTTACTATTTCGGTCGAAGATACATTGAAGAATAGGAATGAACAATCTTTCGATATTTACGGTTTTACAGTAGGTTTAGCAAGTGATAATGTGCCGGATACCCTGCTTATTATCAACAGAAGAGCAAGACCAAAAATAAAATCACGTGGCGATATTTGGATAGTTAATTACGGGCAAGCATTGCAAACTGTCAATCAAGTTAGGTTCACGAAACAGGAATTTAAATGTACTTCTTCGCAATCTTTTGTTCTCCAAAAAGCGCAGAAAACCAAACTCGAATACGAGTTTTACTATGACAAGTATAATGCTCAAGACATTATAATAGATGATACTATTAAAATTGCAAATGATTGTTTCGAGCGTCCGATTGCAATTATTCGTTATACGGTTATAGGAGACAAGGATAAACCGGTGCTAATTCAGAACGCTCACACCGAATGTGATACTATGGTAGTTGTTGCCTTTACTGATAATAGAACAGACGATTTCGGTTTAATGAACTACCAAATAATTATAAACGAAAATTGCTCAGTTATAAATACTATCAATTCAGCGGAAAAATATGAGTTCAAAATTATACAGACAGATAAAAGCATTGATGCTTTTTTTAAAATAAATGCAATTGATTCAGCAGGAAATGTTCGCAGTGTTACCGATACTATCTTTGGGAATATGCTGTTTATTGAGCCTATTCGTATGGACAATCAATATTCTTTCGGGGAAAGAACAGTAGGTTTTCTTTGGTGCGATTCTCTGAGAATACTTAACAAAAGCCATAATGAACTACGTGTGAGAACGATAGAAATAGCACAAAATATTCATTACGGCATTCCTCAATCGCAATTGCCATTCATTGTGCCTCCGGGTGAAACAAAATCTTTTTATATATGTTTCAAACCGGCAGATATTACAAAGAAAGACTATATTGATACTATAACAATTAATCTGAATTGCGTTAAACGCAAAATAATTCTTGTTGGTAAATCAAAAGCCTTGAAACGTACAGGTACTTCGCAATGTGGGGCTGATATGTCATTGCTTACAAAGAAAGTACCAAAAACATTTTTCATTGATAACATATATCCCAATCCTGTAAATAGTAAAGGAAAAGTTAGGTTTGCAGTTCCAAAGGACGGAAATATTAGGTTCAAAATATTCAATATTTTCGGTAATAAAGTCTTCGAATTGAATAATAGTAATTTACAATCAGGTATTTACGAATACTCATTGAATACAAGCGAACTGCGGCAAGGTGTATATTTCCTTGTTATTTATTTTAATAACCGTCCATACGTAAAGGAATTTAGAAAAATATCCCATTAAACCCTCATTTCATATTACTATGATTGAAACAAAAAATAAAATTAAACGTTTACAATTTATTAAGTAGATGTTTAATTTATCACAGTTTGGTTAATAGTAATGCGCAAATTTTTAATCATTGGAATCATTATCTCAATAGGAATTCTCATCGGATTTTACATACAACCTCTTATATCCGGTGATAGTATATATGAACAAGTTAGAAAATTCGAGTATGTTATCAGTACAACATCGAAAAATTATGTCGAAGATGTGGATACGCACAAACTTACCGAAGCCGCTATCAAAGGTTTACTAAATGAACTTGACCCGCATTCGGTATATATCAGTGCCGAAAAGCAGAAACGTGTCGAAGAAGATTTTCGCGGCAGTTTCGAGGGCATCGGTGTTCAATTTGATATGCTCAATGATACAATTGTCATTGTTTCACCTATCCCCGGTGGTCCCAGCGAAAAACTTGGGATAATGGCTGGTGATAAAATTGTTAAGATTAATGATACTTCCGCTATTGCTATTGAACGTAGCCAAGTCCCCAAGAAACTAAGAGGTCCAAAGGGAACTGTCGTAAAAGTTCATATCTTCCGTCCCGGCGAAAAAGAGTTGCTTGTTTTTGACATTGAAAGAGATAAAATTCCTTTGAATTCAGTTGATGCTTCGTTTATTATTGATGGAACCGATATAGGTGTTATTACCGTCAATAGATTTTCGCATACTACTTTCCGCGAAATGATTGATTCATTACGTATCCTGAAGAACCAAGGTATGAAAAAACTTATTCTTGATTTAAGGTATAATCCCGGTGGCTTGCTCAGCCAAGCATTCCAAGTTGCAGATATTTTTGTTCACCCCGAGGATACAATTGTCTATACAAAGGGTCGCAGACCTTCATTTGATGATGTGTATATTGCAAGAAACTACACTGAATTTAACGATATACCGCTTATTGTCTTAATTAATCAAGGTTCTGCTTCTGCTAGCGAAATTGTTTCCGGTTCAATTCAGGATTTGGATAGAGGGCTTATTGTTGGTGAAACCTCATTTGGAAAAGGACTTGTGCAACGCCCATATCAACTTGGGGACGGCTCTGTCTTCCGATTGACTATTGCAAAATATTATACTCCATCAGGTAGATGTATTCAAAGACCATATAATGACAAAGATAAATATCGCCATTTGGTTGGAAGGCTGGAACTCGAAGAGGGTTCGTATATTGATAATGCTTATGAAAAAATCAAAAATCAAATAGAAGCAATTAATGATACTACAAAGAAAAAAGAAGAGAAAATCACACTCGAATCTCTGCCTATTTACCATACACGTAAGAATAGGGTTGTCTTCGGTGGTGGTGGTGTAACTCCCGATTATATTATTAAGCAGGATACTATTACACGGACGACAATTGAACTAAGGAAAAAGAATATGTTCCTTAAATATACTAATGTCTTTATGCCTAATGAAGGTGAGCATTTACGCACTCTCTATCATAATAACTTCAATAAATTTATTAGACAATTCTCAATCACTGATGCAATGATGAGCGATTTCAAGAAAATGGCAAAAAATGAAGACATTAAATGGGTTGAGTCCGATTATAAAACTGATGAAGAATTTATTAAGAATTATATTAAGGCATATATTGCGCAATCAATTTGGAACAGAAGCAAGTTTAACCAAGTATTCTATCTGATGGACAAGCAGGTATTGAAAGCCGCAAAACTTTTCCCCGATGCTATTCGCATTAGTAAACATTAATTTACTTCGTACTATGTAAAAACAAAAGAGCGTGTCTTAAGAAGATACGCTCTTTTGTATATTTGTTTAATACCAAGCAAAACTGAATATTGGCTAATGAATACTTATATATGAATTCCTTATATTAGTAGTAGTGTGATTTGCGTATTTAGTGCTTATTCATCACCAAATTTTACATTGCACATAGCGCCTGTAATAAATAGCGTATCATTGCCGCAGCTTTGACTTGCAACGGCTTTAACGTTGTCAAATTCGTCGAAAAATGTAATGACAAACGATAGTCCCTCAATGTGGTGATGCTTTGGCTTAGAAATTATTCCCTGTTGAATTTTAAGCTTTTCACAATTACTTAGCTTGATTGTTTCGCAGCTGTCAAGAACAACGGCAATATCGCCTAATTCGGGAATTGGGTCGTTTTTATATTTTGTCTTGATTTTAACGGGAAGAGTAAGTTTGCAACTATCGCAAAAAGTTTCAACTGCTTCATCGAATCTGAAATCGCCGTCTTTGTCAATTAGAGTCAATGTAAATGCTTTAGTTTTGTTACACTTCTTTATTGTAAATGTACGTTCCGGTTTTGATTGTGATGAATTTAGAAAATTCAAACCAAACACAATTACGGCAAATATTAATAATGTTTTTTTCATAGACTAAATATATATATTATCAAAAATATTTAGACTACATATTGAATTATTTATTTTTAATTATCAATACTCAAAACACTATCCTGAATAATAATTTTACGACTGCGTTGGTTGAACTCGGTTCAAGAAAATTGATTTTTTCAATGGTTTTGTCATATCCCAGATTGTAAACAAAATAGAAATCCGAACCAACTTTTGGTATCCAGTGTAGGCGGAAATTATAAATCATTATTTCATTGAAACTATTATATTGTGTAAAGAGGGATAGATTTAGCTTGGGATTGAAAGAATAATTGAGATATAAATTCAATTCATTTGTATAGATATTTCCTTGCGGTAAATCCAATGAATTGTATGTGTAATTTCCATTCAAATTAAAATATTTATTGAGATTCCAGCCTGCTCCGGCACTAAATTCACAAAGCCTACCTGTATAATAATCACCGAAGCTGTATGAAAAATTAGTCCAAATAGGTCTTGCTCTATATGTAGAGAATTGAAGTCTATATTTATACATAAAGTATTTGCCGCTTGGAATTGATACTTGCGAGGTCAAATCAAATGCCTCGTCCAATCGGTCATAACTCTGAACAAGAACAAATTTAAAGCGTTCCCCGGATTTGAATACAGCACCGAGCGGCACAGTCTCGTTGTAAAAACTTTCTAATTCTCCGCTGGTATGAGTTTGATAAAATGTGAATCCCCAAGGTTTCAGCATAAGAAGTTTAATGCCCCAATCGGAAAGCACTCGCGGTGTTAAGCGAAAGTGCCAAGTATAAGAGTTGTAATTTTTCCTGCGAACAAAACCAAGTCCTGGATTATACCCGTCTGTCATCATACCGACCGCCATAAATATGTCCATTAGGTCGTTGGGATAATCAACAGAAATGCGTGATGTAAGAGCGTTTTCGTTTAATTTGAAATTATTCGTACTTGTCGAAATTTTCCCAGCAATAATTAAATTTTTATTTTTCAGAAATTCGGAAGTTTGATAGACGGCATCAAGCCCGAAAACTTGATTAGAGACGTCTCTATTTATCTTATTTGTAAAAATACCCCCAATCCAAGATTGTGAGCCGACATTACGTTTATATCTAAGGACAGTGTTATTTGTTGTTGCTACATTATCAGTACCGCCCTCTTGAATATTGAGAAATCCAATATTATTATGTCCAATCCTGCCGAAAACTCTTGCACCGGCAATAATCGGTACTTGTTCTGCATTTTCTATTCCGATTTCTCGTGTGTAGAATGCACTGTTCCTATCACCAAGATAGAAATCATAGAGGTCAGCTCCCTCCAAAAAGAACTGTCGTTTCTCGGGATAATAGACACTAAAACGAGAGAGATTGACGGGTATTCTATCGGCTTCGACTTGTGCAAAATCCGTAAAGCTCGTTAGATTCAATTTCAATGTGGGGGAAAGGCTGATATTTAAATCGCCGCCGAATTTATATGGGAAGCTGTTACCTTGATTGCGAGTATATTCCCAACCGGCAAGCCCGTAGGGTTTTAATTCAAATTTCTCTGCATAAGAAATATTTTTTATTCCGCTTAATTTTCCTGCATTAGGGACTGAAAATATTGAGAAATCGCGCGACCAGCCCTGCCAGAGAGATTGTTCGTGTTTTGATGCTATTGAGCGTTGGAAATTTATTGCCCATTCCAGTACTTTATCGGTTTTGAATTGCAGTGTAGCAAATGGAATATATATTTCGGCAAACCAACCCTTGTTCGTGCGAACTGTTTTGACGTCCCAAACACCGTTCCAATCTCTATTGCCATCTTCACCGCTAAAAATCTGAATATCCGTTCTTGCTCCGTTAGGATTGACAACAAAAAGGTAGCCTGTTCGATTATCATCGAAAGGGCTAATCATTATTTGGAAATTGTCTTCCGACCAATATCCAAAATCGGGCTTCATGCTTTTTGCCACAATCTGTTCGGGATATTCCTGATAGCACCATACGCCGAAATACATTGTATTGTCGTCATAGAGTATTGCCACTTCCGTACGTTCTGTGGCTGGTTCACCGTAATTCAAATCTCGCTGTGTAAAATTACTAATGTGTTGTGCTTCTTTCCAAGCGGGTTCTGTCAGCAGTCCGTCAAAAATAATTGGCTCGGAAATTCTTTTAGCTTTGATTTCATCAGGCATAGAACGCTGAGCGACAAGTCCTGCCGTAATTCCGAACAATACTATTGAAATAACAAGAAAATATCTCACTCTTTTTACAAATTGTAATTTTTCAAAAAATCAAATTAAGAAATTTTGAAGTTTTAATATATTTCAATTTATTGGAAATAGAAAAGGACTTCGGCAGAAGTCCTTTTTAAATCGTTAAGTAAAATTTTCTTACATCTTCACAAACTTATACATCTTGCCGCCCACACGGACAAAATACACACC
>CAZOOR010000039.1:14716-24938 GCA_964581505.1 uncultured Hyphomicrobiales bacterium | reverse complement strand
GCATTATCAACATCAATACGAATATGGTCATTAGGTGATTTATCAATAGATTCAGAAGGCTTGAATTTATCAAGTCCCCACTGTGCAGGGGATTCTTGCTTGACAAAATCACCCAAATTTGTATTATAAATAGAGCTCCCATAATATCCGTACTGATATCCTTTATCACTGGCAAGAGTACCGACATTATAAAAAATATTATTGCCTGAAACCATATTCGAAACGGCTCTTGTCCAGAACCAACGCTGTCCTGTTGTTGCATATATACTATTCAAATCTCCGACATTTCCGTCACTTCCGTCTGCAATCACAAAGTTGACACCTTGCCAAGGAAACTTACCATCTTTTGGCACAGCAATAGGAGATGCAATCACATAATTAAATTTATCTGGATTAGTTTCATTATTTGGATTCGATACGGCAATTGATGGCCATACAGGAAGTATATTCTTTTTATTTTGAAGTAATCTTTTTTTCCAAGTAGCTCCTTTGTCCTGACTTGATTTATAATAAACACTATCGTAATATTTCCCATTATTATTATTAAATCTTTTGTTTTGAACTATAATCAATGTCTTTGATTTCGGTTCGTACACAACAGGTGTTACTTGTCCATAGAATGAATATACGGCATCTTGGACTTCGTCAACTATTATACTTCCCATAGGCATATCGCCAGAATACTTAGGTGTAACTATCTCGTCAGTATTAGGCTGAAAGTCCGGTATTGAAATGCTCGTGGCTGTACCACCTTCGGTTACCTTTATTGGTTTGATTGCCTGTGCTGTGGACAATCCGGAAATAACTGCTATTGCAATAAGCAGAGTAATAATTCTTTTCATAAGTTCTCCATATAGGTTAATTTAACAAATTGTTATATCTTTTTATTGTTTAACTCAATTTACTTATAAACACATTTAAAGAAAAATTGTTACATTTTTCTAAAATGCTTTTTATATAAGTCTGTAAAATTAAGAAAAAAAATTAATACACAAAATTATTATTTCAATAATTATTAAAATTCTGTTCGTTCTTATTATAAATTTTCATTAATTTTCTTTTGTTTTGTGCACAGAACTGTTAAATTTGCTTAAATAGTAAGTGATATTTAACTAACAATATATACAAAATGAAGAAAAACTTAATAAATATATTGATATTAGCTGTTATTTGGATTATTGCTATTATTATTATCAATCCAAATGGTGAGTTTACTTATGGTGATGACTTTGCTTATGCCGGTCCTGTAAAAACGATGCTGGATACTGGTGAACTTCACATTACCGATTGGTCTTCAATGACATTGGTGGGACATATTTGGTTTGGTTGGCTTGCTACTTCGCTTTTCGGTTTTTCTTTTACCGTACTTCGTTTTACTTCTCTTATTTTTGGTTTTCTCGGAGTAATTGGCGTATATTTTCTATCAAAAGAATTTTTTAATGACAAATCAAAGCAATTTGCAATAACAATGCTTTTTGGCTTTAGTCCCCAATTTTTTATATTTTGCTTCGCATTTATGACCGATATATCATTCTTTGTATTTTTTGTTTGGTCTATTCTATTCTTTGTTAAATATTTAAAGACAGGTAAAACTTGGAATTATGTAATCGCATTACTCTTGGGTTTGTATGCTTTCTTGATACGTGATTTAGCCCTTGTTCTACCGGTAGCATTTTTCTTTGCCACTTTGAGCAAATACGGATATAAATCTCGAAAATTTTATTACATTGTCTTCCCCTTGCTTTTATTTGTTATTGAATATTTTGCTTACAGGTATTGGTTTGTCAATATCCATGGTATGACGCATAATATGGATTTCAGCAAAGACCGAATAATGCAAATGCTAACCGACCCGATTTTCCTTATTAAAAATCTTGGGAGAAATTTTCTATATTCATCATTTTATTTGGGTTTTTATTTATCCCCTATTGTTATCCCTGTCTTCCTGTCATATCTAAAATTCAAAATCCCCAAAACAAAATTTATGTTGCTTACTTTAATTTTAATGTTTTCTCTTGTTATGTTGAGCTTGATATTTATTTCGGAAAGAGCAAATTCAATTATGCAATATGTATTAAATTTGCATCATTCAACAGTGTGGTATGTTCTTCCTGATATTCATAACCCAACATTGGAATTAACCGAGACTTTTCCGCGATGGTTACTTGCCATTCAATCTACTATCTCGGTATTCGCCGGCATTTCATTATGGGGATTACTCGGTAGTCGTTTGTACGATTATTCTAAAGAAGGCAAATGCTTCGAAGCAAGTCGCCAGCGAGGTCCCGCAGAAATGCTTATATGGTCCTTCCTTGTTTATTTTGCGTTAATTATGACACAGATATTTTTCCCTCGCTATCAAATACAGACTACAGCTATCTTGGCAATCATTGTTCTGATAAATTCAAAAATAAAATTTTCACCGAAAGAAAATAAATTATTAATGCTTTTCTCCGGTGTGATGTTTGCATTTATATTCTTCAGCACTGTTTCCGGTACGCATGATATGATGGCATTTAGCCGAACACGTGCAAGAGCTTTGCGATATTTGAATGACACACTGCATATTGCACCCGAGAAAATTGACGGGGGATTTGAATATAATTCATGGCATTTCTATAAGTGGGATTATGAGAAAAACAACAAAAACAGATGGTGGGTTCAAGATGATGAATATGTTGTTATTTACGGAAAAATCAAGGGTTATCGTTTGCTCAAGGAATATAAATTCCTTCGTTTCAATCCTCCCGGGAAAATTAGTAAAATATATGTATATAAAAGGAATAATAAATGAAAACATTAATAACCGATATTAGTTCGCTGGTTACCGTCAGTAATAGTAGCGAAGATTATAAAATAGGAAAAAAAATGAATGACATCGGAGAAATTCAAAACGGCGCATTCCTTTTTTCCGAAACAATAGAATGGGTAGGTACTGCTGCCGAAGCTCGTAGAAAAATAGAACAAAAAGAAATATTTCCCGATAGGATTATCTATGCAAAAGATAAAACTGTATTACCCGGATTTGTTGACCCGCATACTCATTTTGTCTTTGCAGGCAATCGAACCGATGAATTTGCACACCGACTTCGGGGTGCTACATATCAGGAAATTGCCGAAGCCGGCGGAGGTATTAAAGCTACCGTAAAAGCAACGCGTAATGCAAGTATTGATGAACTATACGACAATGCTCTACAATTGGCAATGTCTGCGATGAAATACGGTACAACTACTATGGAAATCAAAAGCGGTTACGGACTTGACTTCCAATCGGAAATGAACCAGCTTTATGCAATTAAAAAACTGAAAGAAACTCTGCCCGTTGAGATTAAAACTACATTTCTGGGCGCTCACGATTTTCCGCCGGAATATGCAGATACCCGTGATGATTATGTTACTCTTATTTGTGAAGAAATGTTGCCGGCTGTTGCCGAAGAAGGTCTTGCAGATTATTGCGACGCTTTTGTCGATAAGGGCTACTATACTATTGAGCAGGGACGACGAATATTTGAAAAGGCTCTTGATTTGGGTTTAAAAATAAGAATGCACGCCGATGAACTTGATGATGTTGATGCGGCGGCTCTTGCCGCTGATGTTGGCGCTCTTTCTGCCGACCATCTTTTATTTGTCTCGGATAAGAATATTGATAGAATGCGAGATGCAGGAACTGTTGCCTGCCTTCTGCCCGGTACAGCATATTTTATCAGGATGCCTTATGCACCGGCACGGAAAATAATTGAAAAAGGTGGAATTGTTGCACTTGCTACAGACTGCAACCCTGGTTCATCTTATACAGAAAATATGCAGACCATACTTTCGCTTGCGGCTATCAATATGCGTATGACTGCTGAAGAAACAATTACTGCCGCAACGCTTAATGCCGCTTATTCGCTTGAACTTTCGGACAAAGTAGGAAGTATTGAATCCGGTAAATTTGCGGATTTCCTAATCGCCGATGTTAGTTCTTATGCCGAGATATTTTATCATTTCGGTATTAACCATATTGAGGAAACTTGGGTTAAAGGCAAGAAAATTTGAAACAAGACAAATTTATATCAACTTTACAATCATTTTTCGGTGTTACAAAAAGCGAATTAGTTTTTGCCGTTATTATTATAGTGGGACTTTCGGTCGGAATTATTGTTAAAATGATATTGTCTGAAACAGGAAATGGAAACAGCAAAGATGTCAGCGAAGTTTATCGCATACTTGATTCGCTTGCAGAGGTTGAAAAAACAACTTATACGGGAATTGATTTGGACGGTAATACTATCGAAGAATTAGCCGCCGGAGATACGACTGTCAAGCATAATGGATTTTGGCAAGAAAAGAAAAGCCCTCCATCAGGAAAAATTAATATCAATACAGCTACAAAAACCGAGTTAATGTTTCTACCAGGCGTTAGTTCAGGCATTGCCGATAAAATAATAGCCGAACGGAAAAAGCGTTTATTCGGAAAACCCTCGGAGATTAGACGAATAAACGGCATAGGTAGGAAAAAGTTTAAGAAGATGAAAGAATATATTGTTGTTCGATAAATATTTCGGATATTGCATTTTGATTTTTAGTAAATAATTTTTATTTAATGAGAGGAATTAAATGAAAAAAACTATTTTTAATGAATTACATAAGCAAAACGAAGCTAAGATGGTTGAATTTGCCGGCTTCGAAATGCCTATTCAGTATAAAAACGGTATTATTCACGAGCATAAAGTAGTTAGGGAAAAAGTCGGTGTTTTCGATGTTTCGCATATGGGTGAGTTCGACGTATTGGGACCCGATGCACTTGCTTATGTTCAAAAAATTACTGTAAACGATGCTTCAAAACTTGTCCCGGGCAAAGTGCAGTATTCTGCGATGACCCGGACTAACGGCTGTATTGTTGATGACCTTTTGGTTTATTGTCTTGGCGATAATCATTATATGCTTGTTGTTAATGGTGCTAATGTCGAAAAAGATTACCAATGGTGCAAAGAAAATACAAAAGAGTTTGATTTAACTCTTGGTGATATAAGCGATGACATTCATTTGCTTGCCGTTCAGGGTCCTGAATCAATGAATGTTTTGCAAGAATTGACAGATGTTGATATGTCAAAAATCGCCTTCTATACATTTGTCGAAGGAACCCTTGCCGGTGTTGATATGATTATCTCCCGCACGGGATATACAGGTGAACTCGGCTATGAATTGTATTTCCGTGGTGATTTTGACAAAGCCCAAAAAGTATGGAACGGGGTTTTTGCCGCTGGTGAAAAATTCGGCATTGAACCTGTCGGATTGGGCTGTCGGGATACTCTTAGATTGGAAAAATGCTATATGCTGTACGGCAATGATATAGACGAAACAACTAACCCCATTGAAGCAGGACTTGGGTGGATAACCAAACTTTCAAAAGGTGTTTTCAACGGAAGTGGTGTTATTGCAAAAGTAAAAGAAGAAGGACCGAAACGCAAACTTGTCGGATTTCTGACGGAAACAGAAAGGTTTATCCCACGTCATGGATATAAAATATTTTCTGATGGGAAGGAAGTAGGATATGTTACAAGTGGTAATATGTCGCCTTCGCTCGGTAAACCGATTGCACTGGGTTATGTGCCTGCAGAATTGGCAAAAGCGGGTACAAAGATTGAGATTGAAGCTCGCAAGAAATTTTTTACAGCAGAAATTGTAAAAACGCCTTTTCTAAAATAATTTAATTTATTCAATAGCGGCTGTTTCTTTTGATACAGCCGCTATTTGTTAATGAATGGTGATTGTGGACAAGAATACTTTCTTAATGATAATTGCAATAAAGAAAAAATCAATACTCTTTCTGCAATTCAATTTTGAAATTTCAGAAATTTGTTTTATATAGCATATCTATTGCAGTCAATTGGGGGGGAAGTTCATTTTGATATGTATCAGGGAACGGAACAAAAGCACTGCATAAACTATTATTAAATATGAGTGGGTAGATGCTCAAACGAAGAATTAATTGGAAAAAACTTCTGGGACCGACCGATAGTGTTGCTCTTGTGGTCATTATTGTAGGTCTGCTTATTGCTATTTTTATTGATGAGCTTGCAATCCGTCTAATCGGCGTTTCGGTTGCCGTTTTGGGTGGCGTTGCTCTTGCAATGCTTATTTCCCAACGTATGGCGGATATTGTTGATGACAGATACAAACCATCACAACCGCCACCAAATTACAAGATTACAGTTAAGAAAGAATCAGGAGCAAAGCGACAGACTTTTGAGGATTTTGAAAAACATACAGTCGAGGAAGAAGCTGAGTTCCAATCCTCAGATTCCGAGCGTAAGGTCGAAGACGATATCAAAATTATTTCAAAAAACTTCAATAAAGCAAAAAAGAAGAAATTCGATACTGACGATGGTGAAGGATTTAGAATAATTGACAAACGAGCATCTGCAAAACCTGACATAAAACCAATTGAACAAAAAACATCCGCCAAGCAAGAAGAGCAAACAAAACCCGTTTCAATTGACTTGGAAGCCGGATATAAGTTTGATGATGGTGAATCGAGCATAAAGATTCTCGGCAAAGTCGCAAAAAAACAACCGCAAAAAACATCTAAAATTATTATACTCGGTGATGAAAAGAAAGAAAAGCAAGACACTGCTCAAGATAAAAAGTCATTTGATAAAGACACACTTTTCGAGAATGTCGAGGATAAACAGGGGAAAAATTATTCGGAAGTAGATAAGTCTATACCGACCGTTAAGGAACAACCCGATACTCAAAAAAGTACTACTAAAGCCGAACAAAAGAAAGTTGAGCAAGCAAAACCGGAAAGAAAGAAAGAAACTGCTGATGAAAAAGCAAAAGATAAAACTATTGAACAAAAAGAAGCAGAAGGAACCAAACCCGAACCATCATTCAACAAGAAGAAATTCGATATTCCGCTATCAACAATAATCGAAACGGAAACTTTTGCCGGACAAGAACCACGAAAGGAATTCGAGTATTTTCTTAAAGGCGTTCTAAAGGTTATTCGCTCAATTACAAATACGAGAACAGCGGCATTTTTACTTGTTAATAATGAAAAGCAAGAATTAATCATACAGGCATACGATTCGCAGACGCCGGAGGCAATTACTCCTAAGCAGAAATTACCGATACGCAATGATATTATTAGCCAAATTGCTACTAATTTAAAACCAGAGCTATTGACAGAAATCAATCCATCTGTCGAGTTGGATTTAATACCTTATTATACAAAACCTGTGGGAACAGGTTCTTTCGTTGGTGTACCTGTGTTCTATAATAAGATATTAATTGGAATACTATGTGCCGACTCGCAAGCGCCAGATGCCTATGAAGCTTTTACTGTCGGATTTCTCGGAAACTTCACAAAACTAATCGGTACATTGGTCAATACATATACCGAGAAATATGAATTGCTCCAAGCATCTAAGACCCTAAATGCAATAGACAGTTTCGGTAATTTCCTATCTACTGCCGATGTTGAACTAGACGATATTTATCAATATATACTTGATGCCGCTTGCTCTGTTTTCGACTATACGACAATTGGTGTTTGCGGCTACAATCAAGCTGACGAGAATTGGCATATAACGGCTATCTCGTCTATGAATGATGCGGATAGTAAATTAGTCGGTAAAGAAGTTAAAAAGAAAACTACATATCTCGGCGAATCAATAATTAAGAAAAAAACCGTGTTTATGTCGCCTATGCTTGGACGCGGAATGATGTTCCACCCGAAGGAAACAAAATATCCGGGAGGATTTTTCTTATCCGTGCCGCTGAAATCAAGCAGAGAAATTTACGGAGCAATTTTTGTTGTAGGACGCAGTCAATCCAATATTACTAACTATGATGTTAAAATTTTGGAAATTCTTGCAACCAATGCCGGCAATGCCATTGAGCATTTTGTATTTATGAAAATGCTGAAACACAATACAATGGTGCAATCGGGAGGCATACTGAACGAAACGGCATTTATTGCAAGGCTGACAGAAGAGATGAACAAAGCAAAAGAACTAAATAACATTATTACTTTATGTTTGTTCTCAGTTGATATAACTAAAATAATTTCACCGGATTCCGAGCCTGAAAGATTGGTGAAAGCCAATAAACACGTCATTGAAATATTTAAAAAATATTTGAAATCATACCACCCAATCGGAAAGGTTGACGAGAACAAATACAGCGTAATTCTAACGGGAATGAAAGCACCCGAAGCACAACGCTGGGCTGAAAAGGTACGTCAGGATATCGCCCGCTCAGCAATAGAGTTCGAAAATAAACGATATTATGTTACCGTAAGTATAGGCATTTCGCAAGCACTTAAAGGCGAAACTATGAACGATTTGGCAATTAATACCGACAAAGCACTCGAAATATCACTTGCCAAATCGAACAAGGTTACGGTGTATGATTAAGCTATTGATTCATCAGAGTCATTAGCAATTGCTTTTTTTCCTCAGGGAAGTTCGGCTCGTTGAGACGCGCAATGTCTTCCGGTCTGATTACATTTCTCTGAAACATTTCCGTCAGCACTCTGTCCGACATAAATGCACCTGTATCTGAACAATCAACGCAAGTACTCGAAAATCCATCGGAATGTCCCTCCCACCAAATATTATTGTTATTCATAATCCTATCCGTTTTTTATTATTTGAAAATACTTCAAGAGCAATCTAATTAGAAATGTGTCGCATAATGACGTATATCCTATTAGTTTTTTTCAATCTCCTGTTCTTATTTGGACAGGGGATTTTTTTTAATACAACAAATCAGCATAATTACGCTATTGTATTAAATTTTAGTTATATTTGCATAATTCCATATTTTTAATATATTTGTATGTATTCTGATTGTAAATATTGAATTTGTGTGTAACTTTGGCTTGTTTTTTGTTATAACACAAATCACTATGATAACTGTAACATTTTTTACAATAAAAGGGCTTATTATGAAGAAAATATTTCTAAATGCAACAATAGTATTCTTGGTATTGTTAAGCGTAAATGCTTTTTCATTAACAAACTTTACCTACAAGGGTATAGCAATTGACAATGTCGGTCAAGTATTACCGACCACCAATGTTGATGTACAAATAACTATAAGTACTTCAGCCGGTGGGGTACTGTTTCAAGAAACACATAACGGTGTAACTACAGACCAATTCGGTGGATTTGTCGTAGAAGTAGGTAGCAATTCGCTTGGTGGTGGAATGGCAAATATAACAATAACTGCTGACACGCGAATAAAAGGGGAAACACGTACTGCAGGAGGCATTTGGGTATTGTCAACAATGGAAACACTCTCTGATGCTATGAAAAGTTCCGTAAACGATATAACAAATTTTGCTTGGGGGCTTGAAGGTAATGCCGGGACAACAGCCGGAACTAATTTTGTCGGAACAACAGATGGAGCTGATTTACACTTTGAGATACGTAGTAATGATTCACTCAATCATTCCTTGGTAATGGAGAACCGAAGACGTTCAATATACCGTGACGGAGATTTTACTATTACAAATATCAGTACTGCCACTATAGTTCCTGGCAATTTGCGCGGATACTGGTCAGTAGATTTACAGATATTCAGGAAAATCCCTATTGATGTCGCCAGCGGTAACTTCTCTTTTATCGGTGGTGGTGCTTATAATAGAGCAAGCGCACATGTATCAACTATAGTTTCCGGTTTTTCTAATATAGCTAGTGGTTACTGTTCGTTTATCGGTGCTGGTCGTATGAACAATGCCACTGCCCATTACACAATTATCCCCGGTGGCTCCAATAATACAGCAAGTGATACAGGTGCTACTATAAGCGGTGGCATTTATAATACGGCGAGTAATCTCTATGCTACAATTAGTGGCGGTAGAACTAACACTGCGAGCGCTAGTTATTCTACAATTGCCGGAGGCTATCATAATATTGCAAGCGATACAGGTGCAACAGTAAGTGGCGGTAGTGATAATGAAGCAAGTGGCGATTTTTCAACAATTGGTGGCGGCAGAAATAATATAGCTAGAGATACTTGTTCCACAATAGCAGGTGGTTATCGCAATATTGCAACCGGTGATGTTTCTACAATTGCAGGCGGAATTTTAAATGAAACGCCGGCTGACTTTTCTACAATTGGTGGCGGATTTAATAATACTGCAAGCGGACAATATGCCACAGTACCGGGTGGCTATCAAAATATAGCCCAGTCTTATGCGGAAACAGTAATCGGTGTATTTGCTACAACT
>CAZOOR010000039.1:0-14616 GCA_964581505.1 uncultured Hyphomicrobiales bacterium | reverse complement strand
CCGGCATCTCCATCAACCGGCGATATGTATATGGATGACGGTACTAATACCTCAACAGGAAACCCGAAATTAATGGTTTATGACGGAACGACATGGCAAGAATGTTGGTAATCATTTTTAATTATTTCTCATTCCCCTGCTCCTATTTGGGCAGGGGATTTTTTTATACTAACTTGGATTATTTCCTGAAGGCTACTCTTTATTTAATAGAAATAGTCCTATGCTTATGGTATGATTATTAGCATTGCTACCAAGGGAGTATTCTGTCAATCGCCGTATCGTCAATCTTTATAATAAATAACTTTTCACTTCCCATAAAAGCAACAGCAGGCACATTCAGGACAAAGGGCTTATGAGTGAAAAGCGGAGCATCGCTGAGAGATACGCTGTGATAAAGTGTACCGTCTTTATTTAGGAAAAATACACCCGAAGTATTTCGCTTTGTCCCAAAGAAAGCAATATTATCTTCACTTATCAGAAGAGGTGCCGGCACAGTATTTCCAGTGTATAGTTTCCACTGCATTGCACCTTTCATATCATAGCAATAAATACCGGACATAGTCTCGCCATATCCCGAACTATACGCCAGTAAATAAATTCTATTATGACCGCAAGAAATAAACTTAGGCATTATGTTGATTTCCTTTCGCCATACTTCTTTGCCGCTTGGAGCAAGAGCAATCAGCAAATATAAACGCGTATCACCAAGCATATACGAAGCGGGATAAACTATTAAATTGTTATAGATAACAGGATTTTTTAGTATCCTCGTTTTAGCGAATGCTTTCTTCCATTTTACTTTTCCTTTGGAAGAAATATAATATAAAGTGTCGGCTTTCTCATAATCGTTTTGGGTAGAAGGAAAAGCAATATTCCCCGCTTTATCTGCCGCAAATGTACGGACAGTCCAATGCTTATGTTTAAACTCCCACATTTTTTTTCCGCCAAGCGATAATTTGAAAAGCAATCCCGGAGCCGCCGATACGAGTATCCCGTCTTTTTGCGCAAGTAAAGCATCGAAAATAAAATTACTGTCCTTTATTGTCTGATGTAGATATTTCCAGCGAAGTTTGCCGCTCTTGTCATAAGAGAGTATCGTGCCTTTATTTGTTACAAGATATACATTTTCATCAATATCTGCACACATATCGGCTACAACGTATTGACTGTCCGCAAGCCTGACTTCCCATTTTGCTTTTCTTCCTTCAATCAAGGCAATTGTGCCATTTGCAGTGGCGAGATAAAAATCCAGCCCGTCTAAAATTAAGGGAGCAACAATAGCCGCCGAAGAATCAGACATTTTGATTTTTTCTACATTAAATTTATTTGTAAGGAATGTCCCCATTGCTTCATAATTATTATCGCGGGTGCAATCGCCACGAGTATTGAACGGCTCGGGTGCTTTATCATCTGAACAGGCTCCAAGCATATATCCCAAAAGCAATATTGAAATTGTAATAATCCGCTTCATAGTCTTATTTATTCTTTACTATTCTTAGTCCACAATGAGTAAAATCTTTTGCAGGGAAAGTACGATTTGACGAACGAGCAAAAGTCGCCCCGTCACTACACGAACCACCACGCAGGACGTGCCGCTTGCCTGTTGCAGGTCCTTGCGGGTCTGTCGTAGGCGAAACAGAATAATAGTCGCTCCCGTACCAATCCCAGCACCATTCCCAAACATTTCCATTCATATCAAATAATCCCCAATTATTAGCCTTTTTAGTGCCGACCGGATGTGGATTGTATGCACTATTGGCGTTGTACCAACCCATCTCGTCAATTTTTCCGCTACCGGGGAAATCGCTCTTTGTGCCGGCACGGCAGGCATATTCCCATTCCGCTTCGGTCGGTAATCGAAATCCGGTGGAAGCTGCCGATAGTTCAATTTTATTATTCTTTACAATGTATGCAGTATCTAAGCCATATAGCTTTGATAATCTATTGCAAAACTCAACGGCATCATTCCAAGTAATATTCATCACCGGCAGATTGGCAGACTTCACACTGCTCGGATTGTCATTCATCACAAGTTGCCAAATCTTTTGCGTTATTTCATACTTACTCATCTGGAAATCTGTCGAGATACTTACCTTGTGTAGAGGTTGTTCATATCCGAAGCCTTGTCCCGAACCCATCATAAATTCACCTGCGGCAATAGCAAGCAATTCGATAGCCGGCTTATCCTCAATTTCATAGGATAGGGAGTTACTTGTATCTTTACCGATAACAATAAATACATTTCCCGATTTTGCAGTAAGCGGCAGATGAAGTCTGATAAACGCATTGTTCCACTTAATTGTTTCGGTATAAGGAATGCTCAAACCATTAATACGAACAATACCTTCAGCAGGATTGTAGGCAAGATTTGAACCGTATATTGTAATAATATCACCGGGGCTTGCCTTTGCCGGTTCAATTGCAGAAATATGCGGCGGTTCATTTGCTTCATTTACATCGTCCGAGCAGGACTGCAAAACAACTCCGAAAATCAATGCTAAAAGCAAAAAGTATATTTTTGTTATATTTTTCATTTTCTAAAATATTTGGTTTTCAATATGTTCCCCGATGGTCAATGAAAACTACAAAAAAAAACAATCAATTTGAAATTGAAAAACAAATAATCACATTTAATTATCAAATTTTTTTGCCTCTTCCCAAAGTTGGTCCATTTCGCCGAGTGTCATTTCGCTCAATTTTTTTCCCATTTCATTTGTTTTTTCCTCAATATAGGCAAAACGGCGAGTGAATTTATTATTGGTATGTTGTAACGATTCTTCGGCAATAATTTTCTCAAAGCGAGCGGCATTGACAAGTGCAAAAATCACATCGCCGAATTCTTCCTTTGCCTTTTCATTATTTCCGTTTCTCAATTCATATCGCAATTCACCGATTTCTTCTTCCACCTTATCCCAAACATCTTCCTTATCGTCCCAATCGAAGCCAACTCTGGAGGCTTTGAACTGAATGCGTTCCGCACGTAGAAGTGCAGGCATAGATTTTGGCACACCGTCCAGTACTGATTTTTGATTTTGCTCCTTCATTTTAATTGCTTCCCAATTGTTCATTACCTCTTCCTCATCGGAAACAACTACATCACTGAACACATGTGGATGACGAGTAATTAATTTCTTTTGAATTTTTTTCAGCACATCAACCAAATTGAAAGCGCCACGTTGCTCTGCCATAACCGAGTGCATAACCACATGCAGGAATACATCGCCAAGTTCTTTTGCAAATTCCTCATCATTGCCTTCTTCAATTGCCTCAATCATTTCATAAGTCTCCTCAATCAATAGTTGGGCAATACTTTCATTTGTTTGCTTTTTGTCCCAAGGACATTTTTGTCTTAGTATTTTTACAATTTCTACAAAATTCAGGAACTGAGAGCTAAGAGAATCCGGATTTTCCGGCTCGGGTGCTTTTTGTAATTTATTTTCCATAAATAGTTCTTTTTATTCATTAATAATCCTGTATGCAAAATTCAACGAAATTGATACATATTTATTAGCATTTATAAGCAAATTAAGGAATGTTAATAAAACATTGTAAAAAAGATAAACTTATGCTATTTTTGTAGTCTTTGAGATATACAATAATATATACAAAAAAACATCAAATAAATTTTACTTGTAAGTGGAAACAAATGGAAACTAAAAATTATTATGCACTAATACTCGGGGTTTCGAGTGGGTTTGGCAAAGCGACAGCCTTCGAGTTGGCAAAAAAGGGCTATAATATTTACGGCGTTCATCTGGATATGGGAACGAACAAAAAGAAAGCCGCAGAATTTGCAGAACAGCTCAGAAACGAAGGTGCAAAGGTCAAGTTCTTCAATGTCAATGCCGCTGATGACTCCAAACGTGCAGAAATTATTGAATATATTCAGAATGATTTCAAAAACGAAAAAGAACCGAAGTTACGTGTTCTATTGCATTCATTGGCTTTCGGTGCAATTCGCGCTTTTTTCAGCGAAGACCCTAACGATATGACAACACGAAAGCATATTGAGATGACTATGGACGTAATGGCTAATAGCTTACTATATTGGACACAGGATTTATTTAAGGAAAAACTTCTTGCAAAAAATTCCAGAATTTTTGCAATGACATCAATCGGCTCGGAACGTGCAATGGAACATTATGGCGCTGTCTCTGCGGCAAAAGCCGCTCTCGAAGCATATATTCGTCAAATTGCAGTTGAACTTGCACCATATCATGTTACTGCAAATGCTATTATGGCAGGTTTGACCGATACGCCGGCAGCACAGAAAATCCCCGGCTTCGACCTAATGTTAGCCCACGCCAAACAGCACAATCCGTTCAATCGCAATACGCTACCCGAAGATGTATCGAAAGCAATAGCCTTGCTTGTTGATGAAAATTTCTACTGGATTAACGGACAAACTATTGCTGTTGATGGTGGCGAAGGTATTATCAACTTTATCGAACAGACACCAAAACAATAAATTATGAAACAAATTTTTAAATATATTTTTAATTAAAAGGAAATTTTTATGATAGAATTCACATTCACCGAAGAGCAAATTATGCTACGCGATATGGTTCGCGACTTCGTTAATAATGAGTTGAAGCCGGTTGCGGCAAAGATTGACGAAGATGAGGCTATTCCCGAAGAAATAATTAATAAGATAAAAGAATTAGGCCTGCTCGGTGCCGCATTCCCTATTGAGTATGGCGGAAGCGGATTTGGCGAAGTCGGTTATTGTATTATTCAGGAGGAAATTACTCGCGCCTGTCAATCTACCGCTACCTTCATCGGCGCCCATCAGTCAATTGGTACAAATTCGATTTACATTGGTGGCAGTGAAGAGCAGAAGCAAAGATTTTTGCCCGACCTAACAGGTGGAAAGAAAATTGCGGCGTATGCCCTAACAGAGCCGCAAGCCGGTTCCGATGCTTTCAATTTATCTACACGTGCGGTACTTGACGGAGACGAATGGATAATTAACGGCGAAAAAATGTGGATTACAAATGCTCCTTTTGCCGATATATTTTCTGTCTATGCCAGAACAAAAATGGGTATTTCCCTTTTCGTTGTTCCGGCTGATACTCCTGGTGTATCGGTGGGCGCTCCTGAGAAAAAACTCGGTATTCGCGGTAGCAAGACCGCTTCCGTTACTTTCGATAACGTAAGGATACCAAAAGATAATTTACTTGGTCGTGAAGGTCGCGGTTTTCTTATTGCTATGAAAACACTTGATGCCGGGCGACTTGGTCTCGGTGCCGCTACACTCGGCACGATGAAGGAAGTTTTAGAAATTTCTACCCAATATGCAAAACAAAGAAAACAGTTCGGAGAGCCAATAGGTAATTTCCAAGCAGTTCAATTTATGTTAGCCGAAATGGCAATCAAAATCTATCAGTGCGAATCTGTCGTTTACAGAACAGCCGCCGCTTATGATGCAAAGACTATGAAACCACGTGATGCCGCAATAGTTAAATATGCCTGTTCCGAGGCTTTAAGCGAAATCACAGACCTTGCCATACAGGTTCACGGCGGTATGGGTTTCTCACGCGAATTGCCACTCGAGCGCTTCTATCGCGATGCAAGGATTAATCGTATTTTTGAAGGTACTAACGAAATTCAGAAAATCATCATTGCCAAAGATTTGATTAAACGTAACGGCAAAATGTAATTTTGTCCTTGTATTTTCTGAAAAAAAGAGAGACTGTCCTTTGTGGCAGTCTCTCTTTCTATTTTCTCACCGCACCCTGAAGGCTCCGGTTTTATTTTCGGCTGTTTTAACCCACCCCCAAACCCCCTCCCGAGAGGGGGCTATCGCTCCTCAACGGGTGTTCGTCTATTTTTATCCGCACCTTTCAGGGTGCGGTGGAAAAACCAAAAAGTTCGTCATATTGAGAGTAGCGAAATATCCAGTGCCTTTTGCCTTTACCACCTCGCCCTTTGGGAGTGGGCTGGGGTGGGTGTCGGCTGTTCCACTGAATCCTGTTCCCTAATACTATGTCTGTACCCGTAGAATATATAGGAATAATTGAAGTTTATATTTTTTTATTCCATAATTGCTTGATATTCAGTATATTAATTTTTTAGGTAAGTTCAATAGTCGGGATAAAAAATGAAGATAGTAATTAATCTACTTTTGCTTGTTATTTCAATAAATATATTAATAGCACAAACGCCACGGCACTCTGAGCAAGTGCGTGCAAATGAATTTTTTCTAAGGCAGGTGAACTCCGCTCATCCATTACCTGTTAAGGGGTTGAATACTGACAAAATGTTATTGCCGCTAATGCCGGCAGGTAGCGGTTTTTCAAATTTTCTTAATGTTCCACTAACGGTTAATGAAAGTGGTACATATAAGATGCAGAATGAATCTTCTATTGCTATTAATACTAAAAACCCGAAAAACCTTATTGGCTCTGCTGTTGATTATCGGGACAAATCCGCTACTTGGGTTTATGTGTCGCATGACGGTGCCGGTACTTGGACAAACAAGAATCTCGGGAGACCGCATACGGGTTGGTCGGCATCGAATGACCCGTCTGTTGCTTTTGATTTAGCCGGAACGGCATATCTTGTTATAGGTTCTTTCGGAAAGCGTAGCAGTGGTTTGCAAGGACAGGCTGTCGAAAACGGTGTATATATCCTGCGTTCCACTGATGAAGGTGAAACTTGGACATCGCATATTCCGGTTATTGAGCATACGGGCAAACAAACTATTGATTCGACATTCGAGGATAAGTATTATATTTGGTGCGATAATTCCGAAACTTCGCCATATAAGGGACATTTGTATATTCCCTGGAAACGTGTATGGGCGAAAGATTCCGCAACGCAAATAATTATATCAAAATCAACGGATAAAGGTAATACATGGTCAATACCTGTTGCCGTTAGCCCGCGTCTGCCCGGTACATCTGAGGATACAACTTACGGACAGAGTTTTCCGCTTGCCGTTACAGGACCAAAGGGAGAGGTGTATTTGGTTTGGAATAACGGAATAGAGCATTCTGTCGGCTTTTCGCGTTCTACTGACGGAGGAGCCACTTGGACGGCACCTCGTTTACCGATACACTATAATATTTTTGGCAAAACCAAAGAAATAGGAACAGGTATTTGGCGGCATACGGTTAAAGGCAAAGTACGTGCTGAGGCATATCCTTCTCTTGTCGTTGATAACACAAATAGCAAGCGTAGCGGTTGGCTCTATTTGACTTGGGCGGCAGACAGTATTCCGAATATATATTTTTCTCGTTCCACCGATAAGGGCGAAACTTGGAGTACGCCTGTGATTGTTCATTCGGAGACAAAAAACGACCAGCTTTGGCAATGGATAGCATTGGACAAAACGAATGGCGATATAGCAATTATGTATCTTGACAGCCGTGATGACCCGAATAATATTGATGTAGCGGCGTATGTAAGTTATTCTTCTGATGGCGGTACAACTTGGACAGACCGCAGAGCCGCTGATATTTCAAGCGATTTGCGTAAGAACCCGTTCAGCGGAAATATTTTTGCCGGCGATTATAACGGTTGTACTTTTCACAATGGGATTGTGTATCCCTCTTGGGTGGATATGCGTAATGCTGTAAAGAACATCTATGATTCTGATGTTTATACTGCATTGGTAAAAGTAAATCAACCGGCGGCAGTAGGAAATTTTAATGCGATGACAATACCCGAGCAACCCGATGAGATTAAATTAAAATGGGATAAAGTAAGGGCGCGTGCATTTGGACAGCCTTTGCAGGAAACAGATGTCAAATATCTGCTAAAACGTGAGGGAGTGAAAATATCCGAACTTGCCGGAAATACTAAAATCTATACAGACAAGGGTTTGGAAAAATTTAAATTATATCACTATTCGATTTGCTCAATAGTCGGAGCCGATACAAGTATAACTGTCAGGGATTCCGCTTGGGCCGGTGGCTCGAAGGAACCCGGAATTCCTACAATTACTTCGGCAATACGTTCGCAGAAAAATATTACAATCGGTATCAAAGTACCATCGCGGCGACTTGACGGGGTTACGCCTTTGGTCAATCCCGAGTATATTTCTTTATACAGAGACGGTAAGTTTAGGAAAAGCAGAAGTATCCATACAGCAGACACGGGTAAGACATTTTATTTTTCGGATATTGTTGATGAAAACGGTTTCTATGCTTATACTGCAATGCTTAAAGATATATATGATAATATGAGTCCGAAAAGCGAACCTGTAATTGTATATGCAGGTGCTAAATTAAATGAATATACAGATGATTTTAATGAAGCAAAGCTCAGGAAATATTTGAATGAAAGCGGTTGGGGCTTGTCAAGTGAATTTGCAAGAACAGGGAACTCTCTTACTGATTCGCCCACAGGCAATTATTCATCATCTTCAAATCAATATGTTACAATTTTCCCCTATGAAGGTGGTAATAATAGTTTTACACTTTCATTTTGGCATGCCGCATTTGTTGCAAATGGCGATTCTGCTATTGTTGAGTATTCAAGGGATACAATGAAGACTTGGCATTTGGCTAAGTATTTCAATAAAACTATGTATGCACCATGGGCGGACGGAAAGAAAGATATTCAGGATTGGAAGAAAGAGAATATTGAAATATCAGATGCTTCACAAGGGGTGTATATCCGTTTCCGATTAAAAACAAATGTATTAAAGAATGATGACGGTTGGTATATTGATGATTTGAAATTCACAATTGTCGGCGGAGTATATGAAAACGATGTTTTCGGCATGCTTGCACTCTATCCCAATCCCGCCGTTGATTTTATTAATGTTGATTTTGCCGCTTTGAAAGGTAAAAACATTAAGTCGCTGACTGTTTCGGATATGCTTGGCAATCAGTTGAACCTGGAGTATCAAACTGGCAATAATTTTGTCAAACTAAATACAAAAGCATTAGTAAGCGGTATATATAATGTATTTATTATGTTCCAAAACGGTGAAATTGTTGTAAAGAAATTTATTAAATTATAGCACTATAATACGGTTTAATAATTTGAAGGCAAAAGAGGCGTGAGTTGCAATACTACTTTTCAGCACCGTACCCTAAAGAATACTGTTAGAATAGAGACAGCTCCAAACCGCACCCTGAAGGCTCCGGTTTTGTTTTCAGCTGTTCGCTCCCTCGCCCTTTGGGAGAGGGCTGGGGTGAAGGTGGCTGTATCAAACCGCACCCTGAAGGATGCGGTTATCATTTTCGGCTGTTTCCCTGAATCCTGACACTCCTAAATGGCAAAACACTCCGTCAGACTGCATCTGCCAGCCCTCTGCGATATGGGAATTTTACATCTTTACATACTTATACATCTTACCACCGACACGCACAAAATACACACCCGCCGCCAAGTCCGAAACATCAATCCGAATATGTCCCCCTTCGGAGGGGGTGCCTGCGGAGCAGGCGGGGGAGGATAAAACTACATTACCAAGCACATCATACACTTTAACCGGAGCCTTCAGGGTGCGGTATTGCATCTATACCTTTTGCCTTTTTTCAGAGTGGATGCATTATCATTCCCCTTCTCTCGGGAAGTTCCTGAAACGAGCTTGTTCTATAAAAAAAGGCTGTCCTTTTGAGACAGCCTCTTT
This sequence comes from uncultured Hyphomicrobiales bacterium, assembly GCA_964581505.1. Lineage (GTDB taxonomy): Bacteria > Bacteroidota > Ignavibacteria > Kapaibacteriales > UBA2268 > CAZOOR01. Next base: position 5,030 of record CAZOOR010000039.1, on the reverse strand, counting down.
TTTTCAAATAAATAAGATGTTCCTTATTTATCTTTCAGAATATCGCGAATTTCCGTAAGCAAGACTTCCTCTTTGGAAGGTGCCGGGGGAGCTTTCGCTTCTTCTTCCTTTTTCTTCATATTATTCATTGTTCTTATCACCATAAAGATTGAGAATGCAATGATGATGAAGTCGATAATCGTTTGCAGGAACACTCCGTATTTCATTAAGACAGCCGGTTGGTCTCCAACAGCTTCCTTTAGAACAATTGCAAGGTCGGCAAAAGAAGCACCTCCTAACAATACGCCAATTGGCGGCATTAATACATCGGCAACAAATGACGAGATGATTTTCCCGAAAGCACCGCCAATGATAACGGCAACAGCTAAATCAACTACGTTGCCTTTCATTGCAAAATTTCTAAATTCTTTAAGTAAACCCATAGTATCTCCTCAGATATATAAATTAATATAAAAAAGTCCGTTTAAAATTAATTGCCTAAGTGGATAGATTAATATAAGTGTTTTTTTTGTAAAAATCAAAAAATTATTATAAACGTTCTTTCATTTTTTTAAACATATATGAAGGCTACAAATATGTTACTATTGAATAAAATATATTTTACGTTATTTTAATATACAAAAAACAAATTCTTCACTTCTCTTTGAATTAAGTATGTCGTATATAAACAAAGGGAGACAGTATAATTACAGGCTCCCCTAATTCAGTGCATACAATTCCTATAAAACTCTGAAATACTTCTTTTATGTATTTATTTAACAATAATCAATCGTTTTGTAATTGCTTCGCCATTTGCTCGGAGCGTAAGAAAATAAGCACCAGCTGATAATTTTGTTCCGTCATAATCTATGACCGTATTACCTTCTGGATATACTCCTTCGGCGATAAGAGCAATAGGACGCCCCTTTGTGTCAAATAATTTAAGCGAAATATCAGTCTTTTTTTCGAGCGAAAAAGAAACTTGTGTGCGGGTGCTTGTCGGATTTGGATAACAATTACCCAAAGAAAAACTAAATTTCCGTCTTTGTTCATTTACACCGGTAAGCGAGAAATCAGCAGACCAGACACCCGCACCCTGTGTAGCAATCACGACATTATTGCTTACGGGCGAAGCATCAATCCAATCAACAATTACACTGCCGAATTTCCTAGCACCAACTCCTTCCCATTGTGTATTGAAACTATGCTCATCGAACGGTCCTGTATTAACGAACAAACCGGAAGTAGTAGCGGCTAGATAGAATGCTTTCCCGCTCTGTGTATAAATCTTTTTTACTCTTCTAATGCCGGGTCCCGAACCACTGCCATCAGGATTATCTTCGAGGTTGCCACTTACATTTGCAAATGATGCACCACCGTCAGATGAATGGAAAATGCTTTTAACGTGATAGTTCGAGAACACAACGATAATATCATTGGCATTGCGGGGGTCAACGTCTATACCCGAACAATAAGCATTTGCAGGGAATCCCTTGTCTGTGATTTCGAGCATTTGCGGATTGTCGCTTTTTGCATTATCAATACGATATACTTTTCCCTTGCTTGTCCCTATATATACAATGTCGGCAGGTTTTTCCGATACCGCCAAAGCAGTAATACTATGTCCTTTCGCTACGGTTGCAATTTTTTTCCAGTTGGAATCAACATATTTTCTTGCTCTTGTTGCTCTTTTGAACTTAGTCTTTCTTAACAAATTGCGAGTAGCAGGAATATATAATGTATTGTAATCATTCTTATCAAATTCAAAAATCGTATAAAACGCAAATGTTTGTTCCTTAAAAAAATTTGGATTATGATATACCTGCCTATATGGCTGTGAATGATTGATAAATTGGAAACTAACCATACCGCCAAAATACCATGAACCAAGTATAAATTCTTTATTATCGGCTACTGCCGCCGCCATTCCGTCCCCGCCAATTGCGGCATTCCAATCTACTTTGACATCATTTGAAAAAGTAAATTGCGATGAATTGTCCTGCAAACCGCCAAAAACAAAGGGGTCGTTTTTTGTTGCATGGTCTATCGCTATTGTATAGAATTGTGTTGCAAATAGTCCGTTATTAAGCGAAGCCCATTCGGGTTCTTCGGCAGTATAGTCCTTTGTATAATGAATGCCACCGTCATTAGCAACGAATAGGGTTTTGCTGTCTGACGCCGGAATTGCAAATCCATGGATATCGGGATGGCAATGTTCGTTTTTCAAGTCGTAGCCGGCTTTTGTCATATAGCCGCCAATATGCGTGATTTTATCGTAAGACGAGAAAGCATCTTTGGACACATAGATATTAGTACCACCGATAATTACCGTATTTTCATCATCAGGTTTCACCATCAAAGTCATTGCATAAGAACCAAGTGTATTAAATTCATCAATGTCATGTTCGCCATCAGGCAAATATTTTGTTCTGTCTTCCCATTTGCCGTTACCGTCCGATTTGTCCATATATTTCCAGAAAAAATGTTCTTTTCCATTCATACTAAAAGTCAATGGGTCATTACTGTTGTATGGTCTTTCCGCCAATACATAAACAATATTCGGATTGCTTGCAGAAGCGGCAAGTTTTATTGTGCGAAGTTGTACAGGAAACTTCTTCGGGGATAATTTTTTCCAATTTTTTCCATCAGTCGAACGGAATATACCCCATTGTGCAGGTTGCTCTCCTGATAATGTCATAAATGCCACTGCGGCAAAAAATACACCTGATTTATTCTGAATAATATAAGAAGAAAAAGGCTTGTTAGTTTTATCACCAAGTACCATATCCCATTTTTTGCCTCCGTCTTCCGAACGATAAATACCGCCATAGCAAGCGGCATAGATAATATCTGCATCTTTATTTTTTTCGTCTAATACTATATTCCAAACTCCCTGAAACGGATTGCTCGGGTGGGCAGGGTCGCCGCCGAGAGTGGATTGCAAAGCCTGCCAAGTTGCACCGTTATCAATTGATTTCCATATACCGCCGCCCGTATTCATTGTGCGGATACGCGTGGACACGCTTCTGTCGGTCGTACTTAGCATTTCGCCAGTGCCATAATACCAAACATTGTGCTTGCCCTTACGCTTATCTTGTGTAAGGCAATATATACTCTGCACAGATAGCAAGTCCGATGTTTTCACCCACGACTTGCCTTTGTCAATTGAACGCCACATACCACCCGAAGCGGCTCCGGCATTAATAATATTTTCATTATCTGTATCAAGGGCAATGCAAAGGAATCTACCGCCTGTGTTCCAAGGACCTCGTTGTCGCCAATTAAAATTAATGCCGGCGCTTTGTACCAAATCATTCCCATTTAATTTTTTCATAGAATTGTTTTCGTTATAATATGGGATATTGCGTACAAATTCTATTTCCTGTTGGCGGATATTTGTCGGGATATTAGATGTTGCAGGGTCGGCATTGCGTTCCAACTCAAATTCAATATTATAAATCAATTTTTGCTGTTCGCTTATTCTTTCTCTATGATACTTGCCTTCATCGGCATAAATTGAAGCAGTCATAATTAATACAATCGCTAACAAAATACTCGTAGTTTTGTGCATATTTTTCTTTCTATTCTATAATAATATTATTCTTCAACATATAAACACATTAATTCAAAATTTTGTTACAAATATAAACAAAAAATAAAATTATGGTAAAATCATATCATTGATTTTCCTACGAGGAGAACGGGGCATTGGCTCGCTATACCCTATACGTATTGCCGCCTGCGGCATTAATCCTTTGTGAGCAAATGATTTAGCAAAGCTTTTCCGCAACTGTACGGTCTGGCAGGGTTGATTGTGAAATGCGTATTTTAAATCATATTTTGCCAATGCTATTAAAATCCTTTCCAATTTCCTACCTGCTTCAATCCAATGCTTAATGCCGTCTTCGGAAAAAAGAAAAAGCAAACCTGATGCCGAATTAATGAAATCCTGGTCATCATCATTTTGTGTTGCTGTGGTTACGGAAATATTAAACAGCATTTTCCCGAGCCAAGCGACCGTAGATGGCTGTCCCAAGGCGCGTATATACAAGCCGTCTAATTTTTCTTCAGCCTCATCGTCATTCCAGCGTATCCAACTCTTCAGCTCATCTAAAAATTTCTTCTTACCGAATAGCAAACGATTCCCCTCTTTGACATAATCTATAAATGTATCATACTTGTTCCTATCCGATGTAAAGTAAAATGGTGTATCGGCAATAATATTTTTCTGCAAATTCATTTGGAAATCTTTTGGCAAAGATTTTTTCGCATATTCGTTACGAGTTGTTGTTCGAGCAATCATCGACTCAAACAATATATTCGGATTCCAATTAATTTTATCGTTTAAATGAATGGTAATTTTTCCTTTATCATTTTTCTCAATTTCATAATCGACATTATAACCGAAATTTGCTGCTGAAATTATTATGTTTTCCAATACAGCACCGAGACTGATATACAATTCTCTATTCTCGCTATCTGCTATTGGCAGTCGCCGTGATAAATCGGGAATAATTTCAATAGTGTTCTCGGATAGTTTGAAAAGCCAAGGTTGAGTATTATGTCCTGATGGTGCCATAACGCCACATCTAATAAGCTGGCGTAAACGATTCGCTTTATCCGGCACATCAAAAACAAACTTTTCATTCCATATTGCATTGATTATTTTCGGTTTATATGTACCGACACACGCATTAATGCCGCTTGTGGCAATTATACCCGCTCCGGTAATACTTGTTGTTTTTATAAAATTTCGGCGATTCATTATAATATTCTTTTTTCTTTATGTCGCTTGCACAAATAGCATAATAAAAAGTAAGAAGCAAAAGAGCAAATAAAACATTGAATTATTTCGTTTTTATTACACAAAAAGCATATCTATTGTTAGCGATAATGCTTCGGCAGCGAGTAGAAATAGTACTCAATTAACCGGAGCCTTCAGGGTGCGGTTAGCAAACAAAAGCGTTCATCATATTGAGCCGCAGGCGAAATATCGAGACGAATATGTCCCCCTTCGGAGGGGGTGCCTGCGGAGCAGGCGGGGGAGGATA
>CAZOOR010000038.1:0-25166 GCA_964581505.1 uncultured Hyphomicrobiales bacterium | reverse complement strand
AAATCACAATTTCTTGATTTTTTCCACTAATCCGCTTGTAGATTTTCCTTCGACAAATGGTATAACAACAACTTCGCCGCCGTTAGCTTCGACAATGTCAGCACCTACAATATTATCTTTTGTATAATCACCACCCTTGACTAATATGTCGGGGCGGAGCCGTTCTATTAAATTGAAAGGCGTGTCCTCGGTAAAAATTACAACATAATCAACTGCTTCGAGTGCGAGCAAAACTTCGGCGCGGTCGGCTTCCGTATTGAGGGGGCGTTCCTTGCCTTTAAGTCTGCGAACGGAGTTGTCGCTATTCAGTCCGATAATTAGAATATCGCCAAGCTGTTTAGCCTTGTTCAAATAATAAGTATGCCCAACGTGAATAATGTCGAAACAACCGTTAGTAAAAACGATTTTCTTTCCTTCGCTTTTCAGGCGTTTAGCAATGTTTGCAATATCATCGAAATTAACGAGCATATCAGTGCATCGAATTACGAACAACAGAATCGAATAAATCAAGGGGTTCGATAGAGACAATGCCCGGGTGTTCGCAAACAACACCAGCGGCAAGGTTTGCAATAGTAGCGGCTTCCTTTGCATTTGCCCCGCCAATCAGTGCAGTAGCCAATGTTGCGATTGCAGTATCGCCGGCACCGGATACATCGGAGACCATACGTGCTTTTGTCGGGACGGAAGAAATATCGCCATTGCTTTCAAAGAGCATCATACCTTGGGCGCTTAGTGTCATTAGGATATTATCGGCATTTAGTTTTTTGAGAAGTAGTTTGCCGGCATTCTCGATTTCGTCTCGTGTTCTCAATTCTTTGTTGAGTGCTTTTGATGCTTCTTTCAGATTGGGTTTTAGTACTCTTATATTCTTGTACGAAAAGAAATGGTCAAATTTAGGGTCAACAAAAACAGGGATATTATTTTTATTGGCAAAGCTAATTGTTTCGGTGATTAAGAATTCCGTAATGGTACCCTTATTGTAATCCTCAATGATAATACCCGCAAGGTTTTCAGTTTGTTCAAGAGTATTTAATATATGCTCCTCGACATCAGAAGTAATGACATCTCTTGTTTCGCGGTCAAGTCTTGCAATTTGCTGATTATTACCGATAATTCTTGTTTTAACGGTGGTGAGCCTGCCTGTATCCTCGAAAAGCCCGGAACTCGAAATATTTTGTTCCGCACAGATTTCTTTAAATTTCTTTGCATATTTATCTTCGCCAAGCACGCCGCATAATATTGGCGAAACACCGAGCGTGAGCAGGTTGTTTGCAACATTCGCGGCACCACCGAGATGAAAGGTTTCATTTTGGTAATCAATTACCGGGACAGGTGCTTCGGGCGAGACGCGGTTTACTTTGCCCCAGAAATAGCGGTCGAGCATTACGTCTCCTACCACAGCTACGGTCTTTCCTTTTGCTCCGTCCAGAATTTCTCTTACTCTTCTAATATCAAGATTGTGCATATTTTTTTTCTGTTGTAAATAATATGAAAAACAAAAATACTAAATGTTCTGATTATTCAATATATTATTATTAAAAAATTTAATTCGATGTTCTATCAAATGCCGCATTGTCCAAGAATTCCAAAAAGGGCGACATTGCTTTTGCTTTCTTAATAATTAGAGAAATAAGAGAACGAGAGAAAATAATGTCGCAAGGGAAACTGTATATAAGCGAATAGCCTTTTAACTTTAATAAATCGGCGGCAGGGTGTTCCTTTGGAAAGCCGCGGGGAACACGTTTTAGAGATTCGTCATTTAATATCTTTGTGAACTCATTTGTGAAAAACTTGTCATTGATAATATTTTTAAATTGTTGGTAGTTTCCATTAATACTATTTCTAATATTTTTTAATTGTGCCGGCTGAGGTCTGTGCAGTCCACCGGCAATAAAACACATATTGGGTTCGATATGAAGGTATAATCCGGTAGCTTCAATTGGTTTGTGCTGCGTGCTATCGGCTTTGTATGGAAAGAATATACCGAGATGTGTTTTATAGGGAGTCTTATCCTTACTAAAACGAATATCCCGATAAATTCTGAATAATGATTTTTTCATATCGGCATTGAACGGTAAGCCATCGCTAAGGAAAGCATATTGCATTTCGTTGATTAAAGTTAAAGCTTTGCCCTTTAATTCGTTCAAATAAATATCTTTATTTGCATTAAACCAGTCGCGATTATTATTATTCTTTAAATCAATTAGAAAATCTATCGTAAGTGGGGAAAATCCCTCAAAAAGCACTGAAACGTCATTCATATATGTTATAAGTGTTTGTTATATAATAAAATACGGTAAAATGAAAAACGTTCCACGTGGAACATTATTTTAAATAGACGGCGAGGATAGATACATCGGAAGCCGAAACGCCTGCTATGCGAGAAGCCTGTCCCAGAGATTCGGGGCGTACCTTTGATAATTTCTCTCTTGCCTCCATTGATAGAGATGTTATTGAAAAATAATCAAGAGCCGAAGGAATTCGTTTGGCTTCATTTTCAAGGAAATATTCTACCTCTCGTTTCTGTCGCTTAATGTATCCTTCGTATTTTATTTCAGTCTGCAACTGTTCTGCAATTATTTTGTTATTGATAAGGCTGATAATTATCGGTGATGGATTTTCTGTCATTTGGAGTAAATGGTAGAGCTTAACGCCGGAACGCTTTGTTAATGTATATAAATCGGTAGAATCTTTAACGTGTGTTTCTCCAATTTCATCAAAATACTCATTAATAGTAGAAGCTTTTAGTTTTGTTTTTTTTACTTCTGTATAGCCCTTTGCTCTAAGTTCTAAGTCATTTTGCAATTTATGATAGTCATCTTCTGGTATTGTGCCGAAACTATAGCCGTATTTCATAAGTCGTTCGTAAGCGTTGTCCTGACGGAGAAGAAGACGATATTCCGCAAGAGATGTAAAAATTCTGTATGGTTCATCTGAACTTTTGTTTACCAAATCGTCAATGAGGACGCCAATATATGCTTCGTTACGTTTAAGAATGAATTCATCTTCCTTATTAATTTTAAGGACTGCATTGATGCCGGCTATTAGACCTTGAACTGCGGCTTCTTCATAACCAGATGTTCCGTTAATTTGTCCGGCAAAGTATAGTCCTTCTACCATTTTGGTTTCGAGAGTGTATTTTAGCTGATAAGGATAGAAAAAGTCATATTCAATAGCATACCCGAAGCGGATTATTTCGGCATTCTCAAGTCCCGGAATAGAGTGTAAACCTTTAATCTGTATATCTTTAGGTAAGGAAGTGGAAAAACCGTTTACATAAACGGAATGTGTGTTAAGTCCTTCCGGTTCTAGAAGTATTTTGTGTGTGTTCTTGTCCTCGAATCGAGCAATTTTATCTTCAATAGAGGGGCAGTAGCGAGGTCCCGAACCCTGAATAAGACCCGCAAAAAGCGGAGAGCGAGCAAATCCCGTCCTCAAAACATCATGAGTATGTTCGTCTGTCTGTGTAGCATAGCACATTTTAATATTTTTTACTTGATTGCTACGGAAAGAAAACGGTTCGGGAGGCTCATCTCCGTAACTTGGCTCGGTTAGTGAATAGTCAATTGAACTATCCAAAACACGAGGCGGCGTCCCCGTTTTCAATCTTCCGACATCAAATCCGTATTTAGCGAGCAAATCCGAAAGATATTTAGAAGCAGGCTCGCCATATCTGCCGCCTTCTACCGATTCTTCGCCTGTCCAGAGGATACCGTTCAGGAATGTACCTGCACAAAGTATAACAGCATTTGAATTAATGATTTCATTAGAAGTAGTTCTTACTCCGGTAATTATATCATTTTCAATTAGAATTTCCTCGGCTGTAGCAACGATAATATCAAGATTGTCAGTATTTTGTAAATATTCGGCGGCTACAATAGGATAGAGGTCTTTATCAATTTGGGAGCGTGGAGACCATATAGCAGGACCTTTGGAACGATTAAGCATTTTAAATTGAATTCCAGCTTTATCGGCAAGTAAACCCATAATGCCGCCCAGTGCATCAATTTCTTTAACCAGATGTCCCTTAGCAGAGCCACCAATAGATGGATTGCAAGACGGTCTTCCGATACTTTCGATTGACATAGTGAGCAGAGCAACGCTTGCTCCCATTTTTGCGGCAATGTGAGCGGCTTCAATACCGGCGTGTCCGCCTCCAACAACAATTATATCGTATTTATTATTTTTCACTTAATCCAATATAAAATAATTAGGAATTGAAAGACGTAAATATTCGTAGGACATTGCTAATAGGCAAATCAGGCGTAATACATCGGTTCAATGTTCCACGTGGAACATATTATTTGCCAATGCAAAAACGACTGAAAATATTATTCAGCACTTCCTCGCTCCATATTTCACCTGTAATTTCACCGAGAGATTTCGTTGCTTGTCGTACATCTATTGATATTACGGTATTATCAAGTTCCGCTTTGCTTGCTTCAATAGCAGAATTTAGTGAAGATACAACTTGTCCGAGCAGTACCGCTTGTCTTTGATTTAATAGAATATCGTCTATTCTGTCCGTACTTTCCTTTGCTTTAACAGCAAGCAAGCCTTTTAATTTGTCAATACCTTTACCCTGTTTTGCAGATATGTAGAGTTCATTAGACTTTTCTTTATAGTCTATGGCTTTATCTATTTTATTGTGTACGAGTATCGCCGTATGCTCGGGAAAGCGTTTTTCAATTTGTTTCAGCAGTTTATCCGAATAATTTTCGGATTGGCTAATGTCATTGAGAACAATAATCAAGTTTGATTGTTCCAGAACTGATTCTACAAATTTAATACCTTCTATTTCGATAATATCCTTTGTATCACGAAGTCCTGCTGTATCAATAATTCTTACGGAAATACCATTTAGAATAATTGTTTCTTCGAGATAGTCGCGTGTTGTTCCCGGGATTTCGCTTACAATCGCCCGCTCACGTTCCAGTAAGGTGTTGAATAATGTGGACTTACCGGAATTTGGGTAACCTGCAATACCGACAAAAAAACCCGAACGAAGTATTTCTGCCGATTTGAATGATGCCGCAAGGGTTTGACAATAATCACGGGTTTCTTCCATTCGTTTAATAATTGTCGGGCGGTCTAGAAATTCTATATCTTCGTCCGCAAAGTCAAGTTCAAGCTCTAATAGCGAGGCAATATCAATTAATTTTTGTCTCAATTGTGCAAGCCGGGGTGTAAATTTGCCGGCAAGTTGCCTAGCTGATGTCTGCGCTCCTTTGACAGATGTTGAATGAATAATATCTGCAACAGCTTCTACCTGCATTAAGTCCAATTTCCCGTTGATGAATGCACGTTTGGTAAATTCGCCCGGCTCGGCATGGCGGGCGCCGCCGGCTATTAATGCGTTAATGATTTCATCGACTACTATCATACTTCCATGCGAACTTATTTCAACTGTATTCTCGCCCGTGTAGGATTGTGGGGCGATGAATATAGCGGCGGTAACCGTATCAATGATTTTTTCGTTGTGAACAAACTCGCCGAAATGTATTGTGTGAGTGTTTGCTTTGCTTAATTCAATTTTTCCGCGAAAATATTTATCAGCAATAGCAATAGCATCTTGACCGGATATCCGTATAACGGAAATCCCGGCACTTCCCGGGGCAGTTGCCAATGCTGTAATTGTATCAGGCATATCGTTTCTCGTTTTCTTACAAATTTACGAATGAATTGACAATATTCCTTTAATTATATTTAACATTAATATCGGACTTATGATAGTAGTTACCTAATATGTATGTAAGATATATGTGTGGCAAGGGTAAAGTAACCGCCGATATTAAAAAATCCTTCCGAAAGTAATATATTCGGAAGGATAGGAAACAAAAGAATACTTATTATTTCTTTTTCTTATTGATTTTTAATGCCTCGTCTATCAGTTCGTTTACTTTTCTGATTGAATTGCTTTCCGCATAGAACCGCAGGAGCGGCTCTGTGCCGGAAGCACGTATTAGTAGCCAGCCGTCATCTACGTAAAATTTATAACCGTCTTTTGCATCAATTCTTCTAACAGTAAATCTACCGAGTTGTTTTGGCTTCCGTTTGCAAGCGGCGAGTATCTCTTTCTTGATTTGCTCCGTTACCCGTACATCGCGGCGGAGGAAGCGGTGAATACCGAATTCCTCGTCAAGTTCGTCGCTCAATTCTTTTAGGGACATATTGCGTTTTGTCATTACTTCGAGCAGTAGCATTGCATTGAAAATTCCGTCCCGCTCCGGAATGTGGAGAATAGTACCCAAGCCGCCGGATTCTTCGCCACCGATTAGGATTTTCTCTTCATTCATCAATTTTGCTATATGCTTGAAGCCAACGGGAGTCTCGAATAATTGTATTCCGTGCTTCTCGCAATATTGACTAACCATAGAGGTAAGCGAAACGGTTTTTGCTACTGCGCCGCGCTTTTTCTTATGCTCGTACAAGTATTTAAGAAGAATCATAAATACTCTATGCGGGTCAATATAATTGCCTTTGCTATCAATCACACCTAATCTGTCGGCATCGCCGTCAGTAGCAAGGCATACGTCATAGTCTCCTTTTTTCATAATTGCAATAGATTCACCGAGACATTCTTTTATTGGCTCAGGGTGGTCAATATCACCGAAAGAAGGGTTGTAATAGTCGTGAATTTCTTCTGCTTTTGGCAATAATTTTTTAATTGTGTTAATACCGGCGCCAAACATCGGGTCGAAAAGAATTTTAAAATCGGCTTTGTTTATGGCGTTAATATCAATTTTCTTTTTAATATTTCTTAGGTAAGATTCCTCTGCATCAAAGAAACGAATTTTCTTAAGATTGATATAGGTCTCAATCGCTTTCATCGTAAACTTTGGAGGGCGGTTCATCACAATTTTTAGTTCCTTTTCAATCATTGAAATTTGCTCGGGAGTTGCCGGACCGCCAAATCTTGCCTTGACTTTGAAGCCGTTATATTCTCCCGGATTGTGGCTTGCGGTAATGACAATACCCAAGTCGCAGCGTTTTTGTTTTGTTTGATAAGAAACCTGCGGAGTGGAGGAAATCTTGTCTGTAATATTAACAATAACGCCCTGCCACGCCATAACGAGAGCTGTTTCATAGGCAAACTGCCTTGAAAGAAAGCGTGTATCATAGCCAATTAGGACTTTTGGCGTTTTGCTCGTCTTTTTTATGTATTTAGCCGTTGCAAGGGCAACGAGTCGAATGTTGTCGAAAGTGAAATCGCGTGCAATCAGTCCACGCCAGCCGTCTGTTCCGAATTTTATCATAATTCAGTTCTTTGATATTTTTTAAACATTATAGATATTTTGCAAATTGAGAAATGCCTGCGTATGTAGCGGCATCACAGAGTTCTTCTTCGAGCCTTAATAATTGATTGTACTTGGCTACTCTGTCTGTTCTGCTCGGGGCGCCTGTTTTAATTTGTCCTGCATTTGTTGCAATGGCAATGTCTGCTATTGTTGTATCTTCGGTTTCGCCTGAGCGGTGCGAGATAATGGTCGCAAATCCGTTGCGTTGTGCCATTTCGATTGTGTCAAACGTTTCGGTAAGTGTGCCTATTTGATTTACTTTTATTAGGATAGAGTTCGAGACGTCTTCTGCAATGCCGCGTTTTAGGAATTCCGGATTTGTAACAAATATGTCATCGCCTACAAGTTGTACTTTGTCGCCTAGTTCTTGGGTTAGGATTTTCCAGCCTTCCCAATCATTTTCGCCAAGACCGTCTTCTATTGAAATCAGGGGATATTTATTTACCAAATCGATATACCAGTTGACCATTTCCTCGGAAGTCTTATATTCACCTGTGGATTTGAACATTTTGTATTTTCCGTCTTCTACCATTTCGCTTGATGCTGTATCAATGGCAAGTAAAACATCGTCTTTTACCCTATATCCTGCTTTATCAATAGCTTCAATGATTAGGTCAAAAGCTTCTTCGTTGGATTTTAAAGCCGGTGCATAGCCGCCTTCATCGCCTACAGCAGTGTTGTATCCTTTGCTTTTCAGCACTGTTTTTAGATTGTGAAATATTTCCGCTCCCATACGCAGGGCTTCGCGGAATGTTGGGGCGCCGGCAGGAACAATCATAAATTCCTGAATATCTACAGTATTATCGGCGTGCTTGCCACCATTCAAAATGTTCATCATCGGTACGGGTAAGACTTTACTGTTTATACCGCCAAGATAGCGGTATAGGGGAAGTCCGTAATATTCGGCGGCGGCTTTTGCCACTGCCATTGAGACCCCGAGTATTGCGTTTGCGCCGAGATTTGATTTATTCGCTGTGCCGTCTAAGTGAATTAAGCTTTTGTCTATATCCACTTGTTCGGTGGCATCAAACCCTTCGAGATTATCGAAAATTACTGTTTCAATATTTTCAATTGCTTGTTGGACGCCTTTACCCATATATCGGTCTTTGTCTCCGTCTCTCAATTCTACTGCTTCATTTTCACCTGTGCTGGCGCCTGATGGAACAGCGGCAATACCTGTTGTTCCGTCTTCGAGCATAACTTCGACCTCAACAGTAGGATTGCCGCGACTGTCAAGGATTTCTCTTCCTATAATATCAACTATTAAACTCATTTCTCTTTCCGTTTTTTATTATTAAAGTTTATTTAAACCTGTTATTTGCAAATTTACTAAACAATTATGAAATCTAAACAAAGAATATCAATTATTTTTGGAATTAATTCGCCGGTGCGGATAATATTTGAAGATTGTCAAGAATTTCATCATCGTTCATTTTTTCATCATTCTTATCTTTGTTTTCGCCTTTTATGCCCAGAGCAAAAGAGTAATATTCCGCTTTGCTCATCATTATAATTGCTTCGGCGGCTTTGTCAAACGGGTTCTTATCATAAGGATACCATATTGCGTCCAAATAAGCTGTAAATTTGAAATCTCCCCTTCCCTGTTTCATCGTTAAATAGAAATCGGGTACGGGATAGACATTATATTTGTAAATCTTTTTACCGCTGTGGTCGTATAATGTCAAACTACCTTCAACATCAAATTCCGTACTGTCCTGATATTGTTTAATGCCAGAAAAAACGCAAGTAATACTGAATGCAGGTGCTTCTTCATTCTTTAAGACAATTTGTAGATTGTCGTTTTTCAATTTCAAATAATCTGCTATCGTACCTGTGATTGATTGATTTAATGGTTTGATATTACGTTTAAATCCCATTGAAGCAAAGCACTTGCGAAATTTAACAAGATAATCGGTTTGCTCTTTTGATGTAATCTCGAATTTTTTTGCAAATTCATTCTGCCAAATTCCTTTTGCGGTGATTATGCCCTCTGCGGTGGGCGATTCAATAAGTGTGGAGCAAATCTTTTGTTGAATCCTATCAATTGCAGAGTCTTTTTCATTAGAGCAGGAAATGGCGATAAAAGCGGTGATGAACACAATTAAAATTTTAGTCATTTGATATTATTCCTGAATTTTAAACAAATACTAATGGCAAAGATAATTATTTTCCGTCTATTGTTAATAAATTTTGAATAATATTTTTTTATTTTATAATTTAATCTTGTTGAAATGAGCAAAAGAGTAATTATACCGCAGGAAAGTACAAGCCGCCGGCTGAGCGAACGCGAAAGGGATATTTTGCGTACGATTATTCATATGTATATTCTGAATGCCGCTCCAATAGGTTCGCGAGTTTTGTCCAAGTATTTGCAGAACGAATTGAAGCTGAGTCCGGCAACGATTCGAAATGTGATGTCGGACCTCGAAGATATGAATTTTATTACGCATCCGCATACTTCTGCCGGACGCGTGCCGACCGATATGGGATATAGGTATTATGTGGATACATTAATGCAAAATGAAAAACTATCACCTGCGGAGATTAAAAGAGTAGATGAAAAACTTGAAACAGTAGAACCGGCAGAACCAGAAGCAATTTTACGTGATACTTCTAAACTGCTTGGCTTTTTATCCAATTGTTTGGCGGTGGTAGAGATTCCCCATCTTATTGATTTGAAGGTAGAGAAAATCGAATTAATTTCTTTATCAAGCACTCGTCTGCTTGTGGTTCTTGCTCTTGATTCTCAGATTGTACGGACGGTTACGATTGAAGCGGAGTTCGAGGTAAAGCGTCAGGAGATTGCTCGCATTAGTGAATTAATCAATGAGAGAATAAGTGGCAGACCGCTAAAATTTCTGGAGAAGAATTTTAAGGAAATTATTTCCGATAGTAGCTACGCAAAGACTCCCTTGGTTAGGCTTTTTGTGGAATCCATTGATAAAGTCTTTAATCCGAATTATTATCGTGAGCGCTTGCATATTTCAGGGACACAGAATTTATTGGAAAATCCTGAATTTGAAGACGTAAGCCGTGTCCGTTCTGTAATAGAGCTTGTTGAGAATGAAGATGTGATTGTTCACGTTCTTGACAAGAATGACGCTTTGAGCGGCGATTTGAGAATATTAATCGGCAGCGAAATGGACAATAAAATGCTTGACGATTATAGTCTAATATCAACAAAATATTGCATTGGCTCAGCCAGCGCTTCGATTGGATTAATCGGTCCTAAGCGAATGAATTATTCTCATCTGACAGCCCTCATTCAATATGTGGGAAGTAAAATAAGCGAAAAAAACAGTTGAAATTATTTCTTTTCTTTTTTGTCTGTCATTTTTTTTCCGAGTTCAAACATATCAATAGTAGCCGAAGACATTCTTTTTTCAATATTTCCAAATGTATTTGCGTAGTCCCTTTGGCTACGGCGAATTACTTCGAGAGCCTCTTCCCTACCGTAAGTGTGGGTAATTTCACATTTGCGTGTATGGCCGGGCATATCCTTGTATGTCAGAAAATAGTGGCGCAGCCGGTCAATAATTGAGGGTGGGCAGTCTGCAATATCTTTCCAATCTTTGTATATTTCGTCTTGAAGCATAACGGCAATTATTTTATCATCGGCTTCGTTGCCGTCAATCATTCGGAAGCCGCCAATAGGAACAGCTTGAACGAGTATGTCGCCGTGCGTGATGTTTCGTTCCGTCAGCACACAAATATCAACAGGGTCGCCATCGCCGACAATGTCGGTACGCCAATTGCGTTCGTTGCAGAGTGCGGCTACTTCATCACCGCAGTAAGATTGCGGGATAAATCCGTAAAGTGCCGGTATAACGTTCGAGAATTTCTGCGGGCGGTCAACTTTCAGGTAGCCCGATTCTTTATCTACTTCATATTTTACGGTATCTGTTGGAACGCATTCGATATAAGTAGTAATGACATGGGGAGCATTCTCGCCGATTGAAACTCCGTGCCAAGGGTGCGATTTATATCTGAGACCGAATAGCTTCCAGATGTTTTCTATTGAGTTCAATTTAATCTCCCTTTTTTTGCAAATGTTTCTTTTTGAAAACGAAATATAATATAAAACAGTTAATAATTTGTTATTAGTTAAATTATTTTTACAAATTTTGAGACGTTTTGGTTAGTTTTGTGTCTTACATATAGCAAGTATTGTAAAAATTGAAAAAGAAAGAATTTGGACAGACGGCTAAACATACTATTTTTAACGGCACGTTTTCCATTTCCCCTGATTGGCGGGGATAGGTTAAAACCGTATATGGTGCTAAAACATTTGGCACAGAAGCACAATGTACACCTTGTTTCGTTCAATCAGGGCGGACAGCCGACCGAAGAACAGATTGATAGAATTAAGGAACTCGGGGCAATTGTTCATCCTATTCCGCTTGATGCAATAAAAGCAAGCATTAGGGCAATTCCTCTTACTTTGTTCGCCGGACAGCCCTTGGAAATTGCATACTATAATCAGCCGGAATTTGCCAATAAAGTAGATTCATTGTTACAGGAAATTGATTTCGACCTGATTTTTTCTTTCTTTATGCGAACCGCCGAATATGCCAAAGATAAAAAACTGAAAAAAATACTAATGGCTGAAGATTGCAGAGAATTATATCAGGAGCGTTCTTATCACGGGACTAATCACCCTATTCAAAAATTGGTCAGATGGTGGGAAGTAAAGAAACTATCCAAATATGAGCCTGCTATAATGGAAAAATTCGATATGGCTACTTTCGTAACAACTAATGATATTGCCGCAATGACAAAAATCAATCCAAATGCCGAATATCGTTTGCTGACTAATGGAACAGACATTGAGAGATTTGTCCCACCTATCGGTGGCTCGGTTCGGAGTGGGGTGCTGTTTGCCGGAAAGCTTGATATTTGGGCTAATGTTTTGATGGTTTCTCGTATTGTCGAACACATTATGCCTAAGGTATGGGCGGAATGCCCTGACACTGTTTTTAATATTGTAGGTGCTAATCCAACAAAGAAGATTTTGTCAATGCTCGGCGATAGAGTGAAATTAAGTGCGAATGTGCCTGATATGTTGCCCTATCTTCAACAGACGGCTGTTTTTGTACACCCACATAGTGGTGGCTCCGGTATTCAGAATAAATTAATTGAAGCAATGGCGAGTGCTTGTGCAGTAGTTACTACTGAGACCGGCACTCAGGGTTTGCCTGCTGATAACGGTAAGACAATAATGATTGGCAAAGATGACGAAGAAATTGCTTCGCATATAGTAAACTTATTGAAAAACAAGGTGCTTGCTGAAGAAATCGGCAATAATGCACGAGCGGCAATTGTCGAAAATCTTTCTTGGGAAGTTGTGTATAATCAAATAGACGGAATAATAACAGAGCTTTTTGATTAATTTATAATATTGCTTTTTTTTCTGTCCCCTTAATTGTATATCTTCTTATTTTTTAAATACTTATTCCAAATTATCCTGAGTATAAATGATTTCATTATTATTGGCTTGATTATCTTTGCTTTTTGAAGAGATGAGTGAATCAAGGAAGGCAATAGCATTTTTAACAGTTGCTTTGTTAAGAGAATAATATACGAATTGTCCTCGTTTTTTTGAGCGTACAAGATTGGCGTTTTTCAGAATATCCAGGTGATTGGAAATACTTGGTTTTGTCATATCAAAAGCCTGTGATATTTGTCCTGCATTAAGACTACCGGATTTGAGCATATCCAGGATTTTCCTTCTTGTATGGTCGTCTAACGCTTTGAACAAACTATTCATTTTTTTAGAGTTATAGTTAAACATTTAGAAAATTATCTATCTATCTAATGCAAATATTATAAATTTCAATGAAAAAACCAAAAAAAACAAAATTTAATGAAAAAATAATAGCTATGTGGAAAACTCTTGAAGTGTTGAACAGATGTGTAATTCGGGGAAAAGTGTCAGATTTTAGTGTGTAAGAAAAATGACAGTGTAAAGTTGCTAACACAAAACGTGTGAAGTGAATGAAATAAATCTTTAAAAAATAAAATATAATTTAAAGAAAAATTTTTTTTTATAGTGAACACTTTATAAATTTGTATTCTGAATATGAGCCGTTTTCTTTGCGCCCGTAGCTCAATTGGATAGAGTGTTGGATTCCGGTTCCAAAGGCTGGGGGTTCGATTCCCTTCGGGCGCACGTTTTTTGAAAATATTTTAATAGTAGGAATGAAAGAAAAAATTAACGAAAAGACACATGAGATTGCCGGTCCTGCCGGCGAAGAAACCAATACTGTAGCGAAGATACAGGCATATATTGAAGAACACAGAAACCTTGTAATAGGCGTATCTGTTGGTATTATAGTTGTTGTTATAGGTTTATTTTTGTTGAACAACTATATGAAGAAAAAGGAAGCCGAGAACATTGAAAATGCTTCTTTTGCTTTGTCAAAAGTTCAGCAGATTTACTTGGCAAACGATTATGAAAAAGCTTTGCACGGCGACCAGCAAATACTTGTAAACAACCGTCCAATGCTGGGTTTGGTTGAAATAGCCGATAAATACGATGGTACAAAATCTGCAAAAGTAGCGGCACTTTATGCCGCTGATTGCTATGTAAAACTTGGAAAATATAAGGAAGCTATTCCGTATTTTGAGGAAGCCGCCGAGTCGGAATCCGCAGTTATTAAGGAAGGTGCATTTGCGGGTCTCGGCATTTGTAGCGAGTTTGAGGGGAATTATAGCGAAGCGGCAGAGAGCTATGAGAAAGCTATTGCCTATGCAAAGGTACCCGCAAACAAAGACCGGTATAAATATTTTCAAGGTCTTTGCTACGAAAAAATGGGAGAGAAAGAAAAAGCTGAAAACCTATTTCGCGAGATTATAGCCAAAGATGCAAGCGAATTTGTCAATATGGCAAAAGGAGCGCTCGCAAGAGTTGGCACGATAATTGAGTAGGAAAGTGGGACTTTATTAATATATAATATAAGAAATTGAAGAATTTGGAAATTGGAATACAAAATAAAATGAATACAAATAAATTATTTGTTGTACAAAATAACAACTTTTTTGGAGGTATTATGCGTCGATTGTTTCGTTTGACTCTTCTGGCGGTGATACTGAGTTTTATGACTTTTGCAGAAAGTCATGCTCAATTGCCCCAGGTGTATGTTTCTGGTCGTATTGACCAGAGTGATGTACGCGTGTTCGTCAAGGACTCGTTGTATATCATTGACAGAGACTATGTCATAGCCGGAACTCTAATTATAGAGCCGGGGACGACAGTAAAATTCTATCCGAATGGTAGAATGATTGATTCTACCGGTGGTAGAATTATCGCAGACGGTATGGCCGCGGCTTTTTACACGGCTAACCCGGATGGAAACGACCCGATTCAAGTTCCCGGAAGTCCTCAAAATCCAAATGGATTTACAGGCTACGCTGATTTGAATTATTTCCTTTATCAGGGTACGGAAAGCACAGTTAATACAAATACTAACTATGACTTAACCGTTCACCCGGATAAACACGATGTAATGTTCAATGTTGTATTGAACAAAGACGAAAGAAGAATTGAGAATTTAACCGAACGTGAGGTCGGTAATACTCTCAGTGGAAACAGAGCTAAGGTTTCTTTTGAAGCCGCCATTATGTTCTATGCGGCACGTCTGCAACTTGACCCACAGAACGATGTAGCTCTTAATCTCTATCCGTGGCAAAGATACGGAGGCAAGACGGTAGATGTAACTAACGGTACAATTCACTTCAAGGGACAGGCAGTCAATAACTTCTCCAGAGAATGGGGACACATTATAGTATTGCCTGGTGCCAGAGCGGCATTTTTCAGAAATTGTCAATTTGAGGATTTCAGAAAAGACGTTACTGTTGATGATAAAGCTATTTTCAATCCGGCTTACGGCACAGATGCCGACTACGCCGCTTTAAATACTTTATTTAATAAATTGACAAATGGTGCCGGTGGTGCTATTTCGACATTTTCCGCAAGAACTTGGTTGTTGAATGTTACATTCAAAAATAACTTTGCACGCGTCAGAGGCGGTGCTTTGAATATCTTGCAGACTCCGGACGGATTCCCGAGACATGACGGATTATTAGGTCGTTTGGGATATTATCCTATTGATAAAAACCCTGCTTTGACCGATAGAGACGGACAAACTTCATTTATTCTTCGTAATTACAGAATTCCTGCAATTGATAGAATTGATGAAGCGGGTGAGTTTCCGGCAATGTCGAATTCATTCCGCCGTGCTTATGATGACGGTCGTTTATCCGTTTATCTCGGCAGAGTTCGTAATTTGAAATTTGAAAATAATACAGTTCAGTTGGCAAATGTCAAGGCTACACAAATTGGAAATCCTCCGATAACTGTAGTTATGGACGTTACTGACGAGGCAGCCAATTATCCTTTTGCTTGGGGTAACCAAGCTTATGGTGGTGCTATTTATGTGTCCGGCAAATCCGGAGACGGTGGTATTCAGTCCCAAATGGAAATCGGTTTTGGTGTTAACAACGCTATTAAAACAAGATCTCGTGGAACTTTGAGATTTACTGATGATACATTTGAAGCATTAGGTAATACTGCGAAAAACTATCAAAATCATGGTAGCACTTATGGTGCGCGTGGTGGTGCTATTTATTCCGGTTTAAATACGGCATTGCAAGTTGCAGGTCGTTTTGAAGCCAATGAGACTTATACTAAATTCCTTCAAGATGCTGCGGCAGGAACAAACAGTGGTTACTACTCACGTGGTGGAGCTATTTGTATGCAGAACTCTTTCAACAGATTGACAGTTCGCGGCGGTCCGAGAAGAGAAGTAATAAATAACCAGACAATTTTTGTTAATAACAAGTCGGGTGCCGGTGGAGCTATCTTCCAAGATGGTAATCCTGTCCCTTATGTTTCTCCTATAGTTGGTGGTTCTGATGTATCACCATTGACAAGAGATTACGGACTTGGAATTAAATTTATTGGTAACAGCGCTATTGCTTATGGTGGCGCCATAGCAACATTGAGAAATATGTCTTGCTACGGTGCTGGTGGTGTAGAGCCTAGTGCCGAAGCTTTAATCGGTTACGGTGGTAGATATACAATCTTCTTTGAGAAGAACACAGCCGGATTTAGTGGTGGTGCTATTGATATTAGAATTCCTAATATGGAAGAAATGAGACCTACCGAGCAGAGAACAGTTCAGATTGCAAGAACTGAATTCCTTGAGAACGAAGTTGGTTTCAATGTTGCTGATATTAATAAAGAACATACACGCGGTGGTGGTGCTATTTATTCGTTAAATGGCGACATCAACGTAATGAAAGGTGTTACATTCCTTGCAAATAAAGTACACAACGGAAGTGGTGGTGCTGTTTGTATGGTCAATCCAATGGCTACAGTTGAGCGTTTTTACGTAAACGATATTGATGTTGTTGATGTTGATTGGACTACGGGTCTTGTAACAAATTACGCATCACGTAATGATGTGTTTACTTATAAGGATACAACAAAATATCCTCCCGATGCAAGAATGATGACAAGATTTTTGGACAACGAAGTTACAGTTGAACAAAGCATTCTTGGAAAATACAGTGGAACGGGTACAACTCAAATCGGTTTCGGTACGGCAAGCACCGGTAATATTCTTCACGGAACTACATTCTTAACACAGAATGTCGGTTTTGCTGTGGGTATGTTCGGTACTATTGTCAAGGTAACCGGTGGTGGTATGAATTGGACATATAAAAATTATCCAACACCTTATAGATTAAAAGGTGTATATTTCACCGATTATAATAATGGTATAGTTGTTGGTGATAGAGGTTTGATTATCAAGACCACAAATAATGGTAACAATTGGACTGAGATTAAATCTCCGGTTGAAACTTGGTCATTAAATAGTGTTACATTCTCAGGCTCATTAGTGGGTTATGTAGTTGGTGGTGCAGGAAGAATCCTGAAAACAACCGATGGTGGTAATACTTGGGTAGACCCGACAACAGCACCTGTTACAAACAACACATTGCACGGCGTTGATTTTACATCTGAAACTGAAGGTTATGCAGTAGGTGACAGAGGTTTAATTATAAAAACAACTGATGGCGGTGCAACATGGTCGGTAAGAAATGCTAATACTTATAGCAATTTAAGAAGTATTTACTTCGTAGATACACAGACAGGTTATATTGCCGGTTCATTCGGTCAGATTTTCAAAACGACCAATGCCGGTGGTACTTGGACAAAAGTTTACGAGTCATCTGCACTTGACCTTTATTCAATTTTCTTCACAGACCTTTTGACAGGTTATGTTGTAGGCGATATGGGTAAAGTTTTTAAAACAACAGACGGCGGTGTAACTTGGACAGAAAAAACATCAAATACTCAGTTCGGTTTGAAGGGTGTATTTTTCCCGACATCAAACGATGCTTATGCAGTTGGTGATTACGGACAGATTATCAAGACGACTGATGCAGGCGAAACATGGACAACAGTTATCGCAGCAAATACAAGAATTGTTGATGTAGTAAGATATCATCCTCAGGTAGGATTAAGAGAAAATGGTATTGGCCTTGGTGGTGCTTTATATATTCTGGATAGTGTAACTATTGATAGATCTCACAGAACAGATAAAATATGGTTCAATAGAGCTAGATTTGAAAATAACAGTGCCTATACAGGTGCCGCAGTATATTCCGATAACTGGAATATGAAATTATTCTTTAATCGTTCTCTTGTGATTGGCAATAAGGCGTTATCAAAAATTGGTGTAAAGCAGAATGTTATTACCGGTCCGGTTCAAAGAGATAATCAAGGTGCATTGGTAGCAAATGAAGCTTCTTCGGATTTGGCAAGTTCTGTAATTTATGCGGAAGTAGTTGGCCCTTATCCGAGAGATGTGAAATATACGGATATATTCGCAAGTACAGCATCTAACTCAATGTATAATAATGATGCAAGATTTTTAGTTAGATTACCTGATGCACCTAATACAAAAGGTGTTCTTGCAGGTAGTTTGGCAGGATGGGGCGGAACTGATACCCTTCGCTGGAACTATTGGGGTAGAACAGAAGCTAACGTGATTGTTCAGATTCAAGACCAATATGGCAGACCTCAGAATGCCAGTGAAGAAACATTCTTTGTAGAAAGCAAATTTAATAATTGTGATAAAACTTATATGAAATTTATGTATCCCGCAACCTCAAATCCGACAGAGCAGGGTCCATTTGAGTCATATAATAAATATACATATACGGTTATTCCATTTTTGAACGGTGCTAACGAAAATGAAGTTGGCGAGCATTCGATTGATGCTAAGGTTCTTATGGCAGGATTGATTTATGATGTTCACGATAAAGGAACAGATATTAAGACATCTGATTATTCTGCACGCAGAATGGCACCTATTGAGGACTTCTCGGTTGGTATTCCTCCGCTTGTCAAGAGATATTGGGAAGAAAATCAGCCTTCTTATCGTAAATATGTAAAACGCTGGCTACGTAATCCTGCCATTGCAGAAGCACGCGACCAAAATGGCAATTTGAAATATCCTTTTATTGCAGCTATGCAGGGTGAATTTAGACCTGACAAAGATGGTAATTATTATCATCCGGTCGGTTATCCTTTATTCCTCGAAACAGCAATTGATTATGACGGAATAGCCGAAAGAAGCAATCATGACCAGAGATTCTTAAATGAATCTGTATTCTTTGTTATTAATGAGTCCACGGGTGATTTTATCCGTACATCATTAAGACAGGTTGGCGAAAATGCTCCTTATAGAGAAGTGTTCCGTTCAAGAGTAGAATTGGTTCCCGATTCGACTCATAGAAATCCGAATACAATATTTAGAAGAACTCAAGAAGGTATGTTCAATCTTGGCGTTGGTGCATATTTGTTGCAGCGGTTAAGATGGGAGCCTTATAAAGAAGACAGATCTGTATTGTTGGGACGTAAATATAGTGCCGGTACTACGCAGTTTGCAAATGTTCCTAATTTATTCTGGAACAGACCTGATATGCCGACATCAAATGAAGGTAATCAAACATTCTTCGGTGGCGAAAGATTTACATCACTTCCGGTTAATGTTGGTGATGAAGTTCGCGTTGTCTCTAGAACAGTACTTTGGAGAGAAGGCGTAATTCCTGCTTATGAAGATGGTATGTCGTTTAAGATTGTAAAATCAACACAAGCACCTGAGTGGACAGGAAATGTTGTTCAGTTGCAAACTGATACTGTTTGGAAAGAGATTGGTTCCGAATATCCTTGGGAAGCCGGACAGAAGAAAACTATTCCTCTGGTTGAGTTCCTAAATAAGATATTCATAACGGAAGATAGAACATATCCTCAAGACCCCGGTACATATAGTGATTTACCTGTATTGGAAGGTCAAGGACGTGATTCCATTATGACAATTACTGCAAAAGATACAAATCATTTCTATGACCCACGTTCATGGTTTAATGCAACGGTATATCCTCAGTTGGAATACACATGGACAACCGATGCGAATTCAGCTCTTAGGCAGTGGTTGCAATGTGATACAATTGCGGCAGGCGATACGCAGCATCAGAATCCTAGGGATTTGGCGCAAGGATATTATTTACTACGTGGTAGTCCTACTAATCCTTACGTTGTTCCAGGTGGCG
The DNA here is from genome assembly GCA_964581505.1 of uncultured Hyphomicrobiales bacterium. Lineage (GTDB taxonomy): Bacteria > Bacteroidota > Ignavibacteria > Kapaibacteriales > UBA2268 > CAZOOR01. Next base: position 5,244 of record CAZOOR010000038.1, on the reverse strand, counting down.
AAGATGTTTATGTAACAGCTTCCAATTTCCCGCCGACTGGTCTTTTGGTGGATTATTTGAAGAATGTAAGACGTGGACCTGATTCTCTCAAATTGGGGCAAGATACGATTGATGCTTATATGCAGTTGTACAGAAAATATATGAATGCTTGCAATTATGATACAGTAAATGCTAGATATTTACAGCAGGATACAGTCAATTATGGTTCTGATAGAACAATTGATTATACATTCAAATTATTTGTTGTCAATCAGCCTCCTGTTTTTGCAGAATGGGTTGAAACAAAAGAAGAATCTGACAATGCCGCTGATACTGTGAATAGAAGAATAAATATGGCAGGTGATGAAGAGGTATGGGTTGTTTATACACCTTCAATTTACACTTGCGGTATGACTCCTGATATTCCGCAGACCAGTTGGAACGATAGAGCTGTTAAAGCTAATTTGACTGATAAGTTAAGATTACAAATTGACTTTAACACAAACGATGAACAAGAAGATAATTATGCTAATATGTTTGGAAGAAGATGGGATTATCGTTATGGTAAGACTGCTTATGGATTTGTTAGTGTAACTGTGAGACCTGATGGTGAAACTGTTATTGATTCTACGAGTTATGATAGTAATAATTTGCCTGATGGCGTTGATGATAAAATCTTAGTAAGACAGAACAGACCTTCTTGGATGGCTAACAAATATTTGATGGAATATGGTACAGATGACCAGGCTGATGATATGGGTGTAGATTTCCAGACAAAAGGACAGTTGAACATTCGTATTGATGGTGATACAGCATTGAAGCTATTGACACCTAAGGTACAGTATCACGGTTATTTGAACACTGATACTTTATTCACAGTTGTATGTAATGACGGACACGGTGGAACTACACCATTGACAATACCTATATTTATTAATGTCAAGCCGACAATCATAACTCGTTCATTGCCTACTGCAAAAGAAGATTATGATTACAACAGTTATGATGAGTCTGATCCTGAGAAATATCATGATTTGATTGACTCATCAAGAATGATTAAAGTATATGACCCGAATATGGATCAAGAGCATCGATTTGAATTAGTATATTCTGATTATGCTGAAGATGAAATTCCGAAAGATCCCTGCTACGAAGAAGCCGGTGTTTGGGATTTGAGAAATCTTAAGACAACTCCTAAATGGTTGAAGATTAATCCTATCAGTGGTTTACTTTATGGTATGCCTAAGGTAGATGATGCTCCTAAGACCGAGCAGGTAACTGTTATAGTTTGGGATATCATTGATGGCGAAAAGCAGCTTTCAGATCTTGTTACATTGTCATTGAAGGTTGATTCTACAAATCATAGACCTGAAATTACATCTGCACCTATCGTAAGATGTATTGATAAAGGAAAGCCTTATGAAGATACACTGTTAGTATCCGATTATGACTTATTGCGTGGTAAAAAACCGGGAGACCCGAGTGAAACATTAACTCTTAGAGTTGAGGACAAAAATGGCAATCCTCTTAGTGGATTTACATTAATGCCCAGTAAGATTAAAGGTCCCTTAGATAAAGACACGGTAAAAGTAGTCATTAAGACAGATAACTTTAATTTGCCGGCAGACGCTGATGGTAAAGTTACGATAGTTGTTATTGTAACAGATGCTTCGGGTATGACGGATAAATTAGTTTATAGATTGAAATATAGCGACCCGACAGACTTTATTTGTCAGTTGCTTATAGAGAATACAGCACCTAAAGGAACGCCTGGCGAGAGAAAATTCGCTTGGAAGGTTCTTGAATTCGGTACTGCTCCGAGAGATGCTACAACAGGTGATGGTCTAGACGGTGAAGACGTAGGAACTTTGGATTACAACTTCTGCGAGTATGATTTACCGCCGATTCCGCCGAAAGATGTATTTGATGCAAGATGGACAATACCTCTTGTCAATGGTACATATCGTAACATATTCCCGAGAGCAAAACAGGGTGTCCAAGATATAAGAATTTACAAAGGTAGATTCCAAGCCGGTGGCGAAGTTGGAAATACATCAATTTATTATCCTGTATCGATTAGTTGGAATAAGAACGATATTCCGGATAAGAATGATGCACAGAAGAATCCGACCGGTTCACAGTGGTTCATTAGAGATGCTGTATCGAATGGTAACTTGTTTAATTACAATATGAAAACAGGCGAAGGCGAACCTGGTGCAGGCGCTCCTGATTTCAGAATAGTTACAGAAGGTGATAGATTTAGAATTCAGATTCACAATCCTGAGGTTGAAGCATTCGTTATACTTCACGATTGGGCAAGTGGTCTTGATGAGCAACCAACTTCAATAGAGGAAGGTATTGCAAGGATTACACCTAATCCGGTAAAAACCACAGCGACTATTACATTCGGTGTTAAAGAATACGGCAAGATTAAACTTGACGTGGTTGATGCTCTTGGTAATGTAGTTGCAACAATTGCTGATGCGGCTTATGCACCGGGATTGTATGATGTAAAATGGAGTGCAAAGGGTCTTAATGGTCAACCATTGGCTAGCGGTTCTTATATGCTTCGTTTGTCATCTGCAAACATAACATCAACAAAGAGAATGGTAATTGTAAGATAATTTAATTTTCAGATGGGTAGTTGGGGCTGAAAATGCCCCGACACCCTACATTTAACGATGAAAGAAAATTTAATAATAAAATGGAGAATAAAATGAAACGTAACTTCTTAATAGCTGTGGGGCTTGTGCTTATTCTCGGAATAATGTTTTCCTTGCAGCCGTTGAAGGCTCAAGTTTATGGAGATTACGGTAATATAAAAATTAAGTACCTTACTCCTTATGAAGAACTTGGTCCTGATAAGACTATAATTCCCGAAACTGCATTCGGTCTTCCTCCGAATTGGACTCAAGATTTGGATGACGGATATTCTTATGCAACGGGTATTGATATTGGTTTCCCGTTTGAATTTAACGGTGAAGTATATACAAAACTATGGGTTTGTATTAATGGATTTATTACTTTTTCACCTCCTCCTTTTTTCCGCTCGAAGGAGCCTGAAGGACTTTTTGTGAAAAATGCTATTTATCCTATTAATGTAATTGCTCCTTTCTGGGGAGACCATAGGCTAAGAACTGATAATGAAAGATTTGATGGCTATGCACATACGGAAATATCTTTTTATCTTGATGATGCTAATGGTATTTTTACAGTTGAGTGGAAAGATTTGAATATTAATGACCAAGCGGTTAAATCAAGTATAGCCGATTTCCAATTGAAATTATACAAATCAAAAGACCCGCTAACAAATCAGGGTGATATTGAGTTTTGCTATGGACAAATCGGTGGCAATACTTATGATCCGGGTACATTAGTGGTTACAAGAGGCGCTTCGGTCGGTATTAAAGGCGAAGGAAAAGATTTCTTGAACGGGTTGGAGCATGAGCTTGCCGATGGTACTTATAATCGTGTAAAAGCAAGAAAATCAACGAGATTAACTAATGAATGGACACCCTCTGGTGGAACAGAGAAGAGAATTCTTTTTACAGCTGACCAAAGATATAATATTGGTGAATGGTGGGGTGATGGTGATGCTGATATGTCGAAGGGCGTTGGTCGCAGACATCATAAAATGCCTCAGAACCGTTTTGTAACAGTTAATGACGCAAGAGTTATTATGCACTCAAGAGCAACAAAAGTTCCTCTGGATAGTGTTCGTAAAAGAAATGCTTATCATGGTGATGTAAATCATAATGGTCGTTTCTGGTGGAAAGATGAAAATACAAGAGAAGATATTCCTTGGAGAGATTTCTACGAAGGCGATAATTTGCCGACACAGGTTCCTTCTTTAAGGTCTGTATTCTATCAGGTAACAGAATTTGATGCCGCTATAATACTTCATTATATTTCGGCTAGAGTTCCTCAGTTGCCTTGGCTTCTTGATACAATTCCTCTTTATGGAAAAGTAACAATTGATGATGCAAAAGCAACAGCAATTAGATTTGGAGATGCTAAAGTATTAAATAGTGATATTGTTTCAATTCCTGTTTATTTAAATGGCTATGTAAATGGTCCTTTGGCGACATCTTTTGATTTGAATTCAAATATAGTTGCAGTTAAGACTGTTGATAATAAAATTTCCTGCGATTATAATGGAAATACTGTTGTATTGGCCGGTACAGGCGAGTATGATGCTGTAACTCCGGTAGCATATATTAATGTTGATTTGAAATCTGCAATTTTGGCACAGAATATTAAATTTAATGACAGAAATATCTCTGATATTAATTTAGTTGTTGCCGGTGTGGAAGAATACAACAATGAGAATTTGCTCCGCAACTATCCTAACCCATTTACATCAACTACATTGATTTCTGTAAATGTTCCTGAAGCAGGAATTTATACATTAACAATTTATGATGCTCTGGGTAATAAAGTAAAAACACTTTCAAGCAGCGAATTGTCTGCCGGTGTTAATAGCTTTGTTTGGGACGGCACAGATGAGCAGAATACGAAAGTACAGGCAGGTGCATACATTTATAGATTGATTGGTGAAAATGTATCACTCTCGAATAAACTTATTTATAATAAGTAGCATTATTGCTATACTCTGGCTGGTGCCTTTTGGCACCGGCCACGGGTTATTTGCAAAGGATACTGCAAGGATAGTCAGCAAACGTGTAATTGATGTTTGCGGACAGAGAAAGGACAAGGTTGTTTTAGTAATTGATCTTGGAAAGATTGTAAAGAAGGATTCGCTCTTTGGCTGTAATTTCCAATTGAGCTACGATACGACAAAATTAAGGTTTCATTCGGCATTGTATCTGAATACCTTAGCGGAGTTCTTTGAATTTAAGCAAGTTGGTTTTATTAGAACCGGTAAGATTATAGGTGCTGTTGCTACTATGGGTATGAGACCTGTTTATGGTAGCAGACCATTGGTTGGTTTTTTAGGTGATTATCTGGATTCTTGCTCAAACTCTGTTGAAGTAAAAATCGATTATTTGGAATTTACTGATGAGTTTAAAAAAGAATACGTTTATTCAAGTGGACATGTTGTTGGCAGGGTTAAAGATAAGACCGAAAGATATTTTAAGTTAAGTGCTGATAAGGATACAACTTTTATTTTACAAAATGAAAATGAAGGTTTATTTAAAATAAAAGCAGAGCAGGGCATTGACTATAATATTATTGATTTAATAGTGAGCTTAAAACTTAATAATTTTGATAATTATATTATTAAAAACATTAAGTCTGCGGAAC
>CAZOOR010000037.1:0-25593 GCA_964581505.1 uncultured Hyphomicrobiales bacterium | reverse complement strand
GAGAGGAAAGAAAGGCAAAGCTAAATAATGAATTTGTTATACTTGTTATTTCAATTCTGCATTTATTTATAAAAAAAAAAAACGAGGCGAACCTTTTGGGGAATGCCTCGTTTTATTAATAATTATTACAAGAAGAAAATTAATCCTGCTCCAGTTTGTCTTGTCTGATTTCATTCATTAGTCTTTCGACCTCCGAAGCGAGACCGTCTTTATTGCCATTAAGATTAATGTATTTTCTGAAATCGCTTAGAGCGGCGTCAAGCCTTTTATTGATTTTATGAATGACGGCACGCCCGTAATATGCCAATCCCAAGTCGGGTGCTAATTCAATTGCTTTTGTGTAATTATTAAGAGCGTCCTTGTCTTTTTCCTGATAATAATAGGCATTTGCGAGAGCATAATAATATTTAGCAATACTTTGGTCAATATTAACAGCCATCTTGAAATCACTTTCGGCATCGGGATACTGCCCTAAATTAATTCTGCACAAACCGCGCGAGTAGAAAGCCTCGTGATAGTTAGGATTGATTTCAATCGCTTTTGTAAAATCCTCAATAGCAGATTTGTACTCTTCCAAATACGTCTTTGCCAAAGCCCTGCCATAATAAGACGGAGCATACTTGGGCTGTTGTGCAATTGCCTTTGAATAGAACTCAACCGCTTTTGCATAATCTTTTGATTGAATCGCATTGTATGCAGATTGTATATAGCCTTGCTCCCCTTGTGAGAACAAATTTAAAATCAGTGTGATTAGAAACACGATTATCAAAACTATAATTTTCATATTAAATACCTCGTATTCATTAATTCCATTTCTATTTAAGCAAATCTAAATAATTTCAGCGAATAATAAAACTATTTTTAAGTAAAAAATTTCAAAAAGTCTGCATAAGAGTATGTATTAACGACATCTTTTGCTTCCAAACCGCCCTTACGTGCAACTTTAATACCAATTTCGACATCTGTTAATGTGTTTATATTATGTGAATCGGGATTAATTGCTATCTTCAAATCCTGCCGTTTTGCATAGTTCACATTTTGCCAAGATAAATCCAAGCGATATGGATTGCAATTAATTTCTGTTACTTTTCCTTGCTCCGCCGCAAAATCAATAATCGCCTCAATATCCAATTCATAGGCTGGACGCGCCAAAAGTAAACGACCGCTTGGGTGTCCGAGTATATGAACATAAGGACTCATAAGCGCATAAATAATACGCTTGCTCATAGCGTCCTTGGGCATATTGAAATGCGAATGAACGGAAGCAATGACTAAATCGAAAGTATCCAGCACCGAATCGGGGTAATCGAGTGAACCGTCTTTCAGAATATCCGATTCGATTCCCTTGAGAATAGTAATGCCAAATCCGCTATCATTCAATCTGTCAATTTCTTCGTGCTGTGCTTTTATTCTGTCAATTGATAATCCGTTGGCATAAGATGCAGAGCGGCTATGGTCTGTAATAGCAATATATTCATATCCGAGTTGTTTTGCTTGCATTGCCATTTCCTCAATGGTATGCTTGCCGTCACTCCAATTTGTATGCACGTGTAGCATACCTCGCATATCCGAACTTTCTACTAATTTCGGGATATTGCCTGTAGCGGCATTTGCTAATATTTCTCTATTCTCGCGAAGTTCCGGGGGGATATATCCTAAATTATAATATTTGTATAGTTCTTTTTCATTTTGGAAATTGCCTAATTTAGTTTGATAATGCTTATTGACATATTCGGATATTGCCTCTAAATACTCCCTGTTCCCCGTAGTCTTGTGCAATACTGTTCCAAAATTATCTTTATCCGCAATATGTAGTTTTACAGGGACCTTGTTTTTGCTAATAAATTCAAGGTCATTTTTGGGAGCAATAGTATTGAATTCATTTTTTAGAATATTTAGTAAATGCTCTTTATCCTGTGTAATAGCAACAAATTCAATTGTTTTTGGGGTTTCGACAAAACGTCTCAATTCTCCGCTGATTTCAATCTTTTGGATAGAATCCAAACTTAACAAATAGTCTATAAGTGCTTCCGCTTCCGCCATCATAATATCAAATCGGAACTTACCTTTTGCCGCTTTCTTATGTTGGATACTGTTTAGAATAATTTCCTGACTTTTTGCCGAAAAGCCTTTTAGATTTTTTATTTTGTCATTTATGCAGGCTTCTTCCAGTGCATCTAAGTTACTAATGCCCATTTTTTCATAGAGCATCTTGGCTTTCTTAGGACCAATTGTAGATATTTTAGTTAAGTCAATTAATGACTCGGGGACAATTTCAATGAGTTTGTCGTAATAACTAATATGTCCTGTTTCAATAAATTCCGTTATTTTTTTTTGAAGAGCATCGCCAACACCTTTGATATTTCCAAGAGTGCCGTCCGCTGCCGCCTTTTCAATATCAATATTTTCTTCTTCCAGAATGTGCGCCAAATTTGAATATGCTCGCGTCTTGAATGGGTTCTCTCCTTTGATTTCGAGTAGGAGTGCTATATTTGTTAATATTGATATAAGTTTCTTATTAATCATTGTCTATAATTTTGATTAAACATATATAATTATTAAAACTATTTTGCGTCAAATAGTTTTTAATTATATATAGACACGGAGAACAAATGAAATATTTTTATATAGCTTTATTATCTATGCTTTTTATCAGCGCTTGTAGTGAAACAAAGGACGAAGAAACAATACAAAATCCGCATCCACAAATGACTATGGGACAGCAGAGTTCAACACAAATGTTTGAGAATCCCGAAGCAAATATTAAACTGAATGAACGTAAACTGACTTTTGAAAATGTGGAAATGCTTGTTCCTGCTACTTGGCTCAAAGAAAAACCCACATCATCAATGCGTGTGATTCAATTTTTCTCCAAGAATAATAATCATCTTGTTGTTGCAGGGTTTTATTTTGGTAATCGTGATAATATGGTAGAACCCAACATAGAACGTTGGAAATCACAGTTTACCGAAGTGGATAAATTCTCAAAGATTGATTTCGCAGATGGTAAAAATGTACTTGTTCAGATAGAAGGTACGCATAAAAACAGACCTTCGGAAATGGTGAAGGACTTCGAGGCAGTACCGGGTTACAAAACAATAGCCGCAATTGTTTCAACAAATAAAGGTCCATATTTTTTCAAGATGGTCGGACCTCTTGACGATGTAAACAAGGAGTTGGAAAATTTTAAGGATTTCCTGAATTCCTATAAGAAAAAATAAAATAGTCAATCATTGATGTATAATAAAAACGGGCTGTTCAATAAATTGTCAGCCCGTTCATCATAATCGCCGGAATTAATTAATAGTATCCTGTCCGGGTTCCCAGTTGCAGGGTGTCATCTTTCCTGATTGTAAAGCCTTAATTACTCTCAGAACTTCTTGCGAATTACGTCCGACTGCTTCGGGGTGAATAACCGAATACTGCAGAACGCCCTCAGCATCAATAATATATAAACCGCGTAGTGCGTATCCTGTTTCGATAAATTCAAATATCAATAAAAAAAATATAAATGGAAAGTTGTTACGCCATAATATTACGTAGTACAAATTATTTTTGTACTTCAAATATTTACTAACTATTTATGGTGTATTATGAAAAGGAAAGTTCTATTTGTAATAATAGCAATAATTATTAATTGCAACTATGTAAATGCCCAAACTACAAAACTACAAAACGATACCATTAGTGGCTTGCCGTCTACATTGCTTGATAGTTCAACAAAAGAAAGCAAAAAACAATTTATACCTAATAATAATTATTTGAATTTAGGGATTGGGGGTGGATTAAGAGGTTTTGCTATCGGATTAGCGTACTTCTATTCATTTATTGGAATTGGTATAAGAGATGTACCGGGCAATGCCCCGTCCGAAGTAAGTAATTGTAGTTTGTGTTTTGCTACACGCCACACATTACCCTATGATGTAGTAACTAGGAAATATTACAAGAAAGAATTAGTTGATTTTAATTTGCAATTTAAAATACCCATTATTAATCGCATATATTTGACTATAAGTGGTGGGTATTATCAGGATATATGGGTTGAAGTTACAACATATTTAGATGATATTTATCCAAAGGAAGTACGATGGGGGAATGAAGAAGTACGTGAAAGTGGTTTTTCGATTGGTGGAGGTGTAATCTATGATATTTCCAATATCTTTTCTTTAGCTCTGGAATTTTCAAAACCTGCCGGTGGAATGTTTTATTTCTGCTTGACATTTTGAGAATTGTGTACAGTCCTTTTTAGACAACAACTATCGGATTTGATAGATAAAATATTATTTTATTATTTAAGGAGTATTTCATGAAACGTGTTTTTCTAATTTTATTAATCATTTCGTCTACTATTCTGATTTCATGCGGAACAACAGTCTATCAGCTCAAGTCGAATTGCGATGCTATCTCAACAGATGAATTATTTAAAAGTATCACTTCTTTGCTTATTGATGAAGATTTTATCATCAAGCAACAAGATAGTAAATTAGGATATTTACAAGCCGAGACAATGCCTAAATTTAATTTTTGGTTAGGTATGACTGAAGTAAGAGTATGGGTCTTTCAACATGTTAATGGCAAAATTAAAGCAAGTGCTAAAGTTGTTTATACTAAAAGTAATGCATTTGGAGGCACTACCGGAGGCTCCGTTACATATTATAATGATGATGCAAGTGAAGATTGGACTTGGTACTGGAATATCCGTAACGGGCTGGAAAGAATTTGCCAAAGTAAAATAATTATTGAATCAAAAAAGAAGAGATAGTCAATCATTGATGTATAATAAAAACGGGCTGTTCAATAAATTGTCAGCCCGTTCATCATAATCGCCGGAATTAATTAATAGTATCCTGTCCGGGTTCCCAGTTGCAGGGTGTCATCTTTCCTGATTGTAAAGCCTTAATTACTCTCAGAACTTCTTGCGAATTACGTCCGACTGCTTCGGGGTGAATAACCGAATACTGCAGAACGCCCTCAGCATCAATAATATATAAACCGCGTAGTGCGTATCCTGTTTCTTCTTTCAATATGTCATATTTGCGAGCATTCTCGCCCGTAAAGTCCGCCAACATAGGATAAGGTAGATTGCGAAGCGAAGGTTGGTTTTGACGCCAAGCCAAATGTGAGAACTGACTATCTGTCGAGCAAGCCACTACCTCGCAGTTCAATTTTTTAAATTCTTCGTAATTTTTGCCGAATTCTTCAATTTCCGTAGGACATACAAAAGTAAAATCCAGCGGGTAGAAAAACAGAACAACCCATTTACCTTTGTATTCTTCCAATGAAATCTCTGCAAAAGCATTGTCTGGTGTTAATACTGTGGCATCGCCGCCTACAAGGGCTTTCCCTTTGAAATTCGGTGCTTTTTGTCCGACTAATAAACTCATAAAATCCTCCAATAAAAATATATTTAGTGATAATTAAATATTTATTTAGTTGTCATAAAGTAGTAATATTTTCTTTACTCCAACGTTCTGGACTTTTGAACGATTAATATTACACATTATTATATTATGTCAAAGTTTAATAAATTTGTATTTTCGTATAGATAAAAATATAGAAAGATATAGCAAGATGACAGAAAAGAATTTAGTAATCGTAGAATCACCGGCAAAAGCCAAAACGATAGAGAAGTATCTCGGTAAAGATTTTAAAGTTGTTTCGAGTATGGGACACGTTCGTGATTTGCCGAAAGATAATACTGCAATTGACATTGAACACGATTTCAATCCAAAATATGAAATAACTGCTGATAAAAAGGACACTGTCAAGAAATTGAAGAGTCTTGCAAAGAAAGTTGAGACCGTATGGTTAGCGACTGATGCTGATAGAGAGGGTGAGGCTATCTCTTGGCATTTGAAGACTGCTTTGAATTTGGACGATGCCAATACAAAAAGAATTGTTTTCAGAGAAATCACCAAAAAAGCAATTCAGGAAGCAATTAAGAATCCACGCTCAATAGATATAGATTTGGTCTTTGCGCAGCAGGCTCGTAGAATATTAGACAGATTAGTAGGTTTTGAACTTTCGCCTGTACTTTGGAAAAAAATCAGTACGGGACTTTCTGCAGGACGTGTTCAGTCTGCCGCTGTGCGTCTGGTAGTTGAGCGTGAGCGCGACATAGAAAAATTTGACATCAAGTCATCATATAAAATAATAGGTGAATTTGATTTTGGTAACGGGGTATTACTGAAAGCACATCGTCCAAAAAATCTTGCAACTGTTGAGGAAGCGAGGAACTTTTTGGAAAATTGCAAAAATGCTGTGTTTTCAATTTCTAATCTCGAAAAGAAAATAGAAAAGAAAAATCCTTCGGCTCCATTTACAACATCTACATTGCAGCAGGAGGCAAGCCGTAAACTCAGTTTCTCCGTTGCACAAACTATGCTTGTAGCTCAAAAGTTATACGAAGCAGGACATATCTCCTATATGAGGACTGACTCGACAAATCTGGCAGACGAGGCTATTGCCAAAGCGGCAGAGCAAATTAAAGAGTCTTTTGGCGAGCAATATTTACGAATTAAAAAATACGAAACAAAAGCTAAGAATACTCAGGAAGCCCACGAAGCAATACGTCCCACAGATTTCTCGGCTACAAATATTAAAATGGGTAGAAACGAGCAGAGATTATATAATCTGATTTGGAAACGTGCAATTGCCTCGCAGATGGCTCCGGCTGAAATTGAGAAAACAACTGCAAGCATTGATATTTCTACGCTTAGCGAAGAGAGGCTGATTGCAAGTGCTGATGTTTTCAAGTTTGATGGATTTATGAAAATCTATAATGGAAACGGAAAAAATGAAGATGATGAGGAAAATGGAAATACACCGGCAATATTAACTAGCCTATCTATCGGACAGAAATTGGACGTTATCGATATTAAAGCTATTGAGAAGTTTACTAATGCACCTCCAAGATATACCGAAGCAAGCCTCGTCAAGAAACTTGAAGAACTTGGAATTGGCAGACCATCTACCTATGCACCGACTATTTCGACTATCCAGAAACGCGGATATATTGTAAAGGAATCGCGTCCCGGAAAAGAGAGAGATTTTACCGAAATTGTACTAAAAGACAATCAAATAACAGAAACAAGAGCAAAACAAACATACAATACGGAAAAGAGCAAACTCTTCCCTACAAATACAGCGATGGTTGTTAATGATTTTCTTGTTAAGCATTTTCAAGATGTTGTTGATTATTCATTCACGGCAACAGTCGAAAAGGAATTTGATGATATTGCCGCAGGCAAGAAAATATGGCACAATGTGCTGAAAGAATTTTACTCGGAATTTCACGAAAATGTTGCAAAAACAGAAGATTTGCCGAGAGCCACAAAAGACATTGCTCGGGAATTGGGAATTGACCCTGCAAGCGGTGAACCGCTCTATGTTAAACTTGGAAAATATGGTGCTTTTGCTCAAATCGGAGATGGTGCCGAAAACAAAAAACCCAGATTTGCACCACTGAAAAAAGACCAATACATTGAAAATATCACATTCGAAGAAGCACTTGATTTATTCAAGTTGCCCAGAATTATCGGTGAATACGAAGGCGAACCTATGACGGTACGTATTGGACGTTTCGGTCCTTTTATTGCTCATAAGGATAAGTTCTACTCGCTGGGAAAGGACAATGACCCCTACACAATTGAAAAGGATAAGGGTATTGAAATTATTGATGCAAAGAGAAAAAGAGACGCCGAAAAAACAATTAAATTATTCGACGAAGACCCGAAAGTCAAGGTATTAAAAGGCAGATGGGGACCTTATATTGCAGTAGGCAGGAAGTTCTATAAAATTCCAAAAGATGTCGAACCTGCATCGCTTTCACTTGAAGAATGCTACAAATTGATTGAAGAGCAAGAAAACGAAAAATTATCAAAAACAGTGGGTAAGACAACAAAGAAATCCACTACAAAAAAGAAGAAATCAACAACAAAGAAAAAGAAAACTGAATAATTTTTTTCTTGCTAAGTGAATAAAAAAAGAGGCTATCCAATAAGGGTAGCCTCTTTTTATTGATGATTCTACTTCATTTTATTTCTTTTTGCTTTTATCTGGATAATTCGGGAATGTGTTTGGAACTTGTGGTTTTGCGTTGCTCTTCATTTCTTCGAGAGCCACTTCAACAGCTTTTCTTAATTGTTCGTCAATACCATTCCATTCCTTTGCAGGGTCATTATCAACAACAATATCCGGTTCTACCCCGTGTCCTTCGATAATCCATTTACCGTCAGAACTCAAATGAGCAAATTCCGGTTTATACATATATCCGCCATCAAGGAAAGGCATTGAACCGCGAATACCTGTAACACCGCCCCATGTTCTCTTGCCTATTACTTTGCCGATTTTTGCCGCTTTAAATTGATAGGGGAATAAATCTCCGTCCGATGCCGAAAGTTCATTGACCAAACAAACTATTGGACCTGTCATAACCGCATCGGGCTTTGTGGAATAAACTTGTGCATTACGTGCCAAGCCGATAAGCAAAAGAATTCGCCGCAATCTCTCGATAATCATAGGCGAAACATTGCCGCCACCATTATAGCGGTCATCAATAATCAAGCCTTTTTTTCGCCGCTGGGGATAAAAATATTTGACAAATTCATTCAAGCCGTTACCAACACCCATATCGGGAACATGGATATAAGCCAGCTGTCCATTACTCATTTCATCAACTTTTCTACGATTGTTCTCAACCCAATTGAAGTATCTCAAATCAGCCTCTTTTGCAATTGTTTTGACGACAAAATCCTTGGCACCCGATGCAGATGGTTTGGAATTTACTGTAATAGTAACGTATTTTTTGTCCTTATTAACAAGTGCTTTCCATGGTGTATATGTTTTGGATAATTGCTTGCCGTCAATTGCAATCAGATAATCGCCTTCATTAACATCAATACCCGGTTCCGTCAGCGGTGAACGTGTCTTCTCTTCCCAATTCCGTCCTTTGAAAATACGTTTGATTTTATAAAAACCGGAATTATCCTGTTCGTAAATAGCACCGAGATAGCCGATACCTATATGGTCGGTTTTTTCAATATCGCCACCACCGACATAGGCATGTCCTATATTTAATTCGCTAATCATCTCGCCGATTACATAAGTCAAATCTTCGCGTGTATGTACATAAGGAAGCAGTGCGGCATATTTTTTCTTGTTCGCTTTCCAATCCAAGCCGTGCATATCCGGGTCATAGAAGAAGTCTCTCATTTGCCGCCAAGACTCATCAAAAATTTGCTTCCACTCTTTGGGACGACTAACAAGGACTTCCATATTCTCAAGATTTAATCCTTTACCGTCAGGTTTGATTTTTGCACCGACTTTTGAAATGTAATAATCCCCACTTTGTTCGAAAATAATTGTCTTGCCATTTGCAGAGAACTCAAACGATGTAAAACTACCGACTTTACTTTCCTTCTTCTTATCAAAATCAAAAGCATATAAAGCAGGTTTCTGAGATTGAACTATCTTCACATAATACAATTTATTGCCCAACGACTTCAAATGATAATAATTGCCTGCCTGTACCGGCAAAGCAAAAAGTCTATCCCTTAGTCCGTCAAAGTCAAATGTCAAATCTTTTGACTTATCATTTTTTTTCTTCTTATCGGATTGAACTTTCTTGTTATTCTTTTTGTCCTTATTAATTTCGACTTCATCACTCTCAAATCCAAAAGGTGATTCGGTTTTTTTCTGCAAAGTCAAACCATAGATTTTTGACATATTCTTATATTGGAAGTTCCATTCAAACGAGCCTATTGAAGCCCTGAATGTTCTATCCGAAACAAAGAATAAATATTTTCCGTCTGCCGAGAAAACGCCATTAGCACTGTTAAAGAATTCGTCGCTTATGCAGGTACTCTTTCTCGAAGCCAAAGAATACAAATTGACATTTGAGAATTCATTATCAAAATAATCGGTGTAAATAATCCATTTGCTATCGGGCGACCAATTGAAATCACGTATTTCCCATACTTTCGATTTAGCAATTTGCGTAATATCACCGCTTTCGACATCAATATAATACAGTTTCATTTCCTTATCGGAACAAAGTAATTTTTTACTATCGGGCGACCACATAAGATTGTATCTGTATGAAGTAGCATTTTTTGTCAGTTGTTTCTTGGTCTTTCCGTCCGGCGAAACAAGCCACACTTCGGTCTCTCCGCTTTCATCACTCACATAAGCAATCCATTTGCCGTCCGGCGACCAAACCGCAGAGCGGTCGTGTACATTACAGGTTTTTGTAAGATTGCGAATATTGCCTTTTTTAGCCGGAACTGTAAATACATCGCCACGGGCAACAAATAAACCTCGCTTACCCGCAGGTGATATGTCAAACTCCGAAACATTATCCTCAACAGAAATATATTTCTCACGTAATTGTGGGAAATCCTCATCTATTTCAATATTTACTTTTGTAACTTTTTCTGTCTCGTAATTCAGAAGATAAATAGAGCCACCATTCTCGAAAGCAATATCATTAGCTCCTTTCGAGGGCCATTTGACGTCATAATTATTGAACTTTGTTAATTGTTTTGTTGTTTTGGTTTTCAAATCATAACAGAATATATTCAATGTTCCGGTTCTATCGGAAGCATAATAAACCTTATTATGATGCCAAATAGGAATAATATCTTGTGCAGGATTATTCGTAATATTTTGGAGTTTCTTGGTCTTCAAGTCATAAATCCAAATATCATCTGCTTGACCGCCGCGATAGCGTTTCCAAGTACGAAATTCCCTAAATACGCGATTATAAGCCAACTTTGTCCCGTCTTCGGACAACGATGCGAACCCACCGCGAGGTACCGGGATTTGCTCCGGCAAAGAACCGTCTTTCCGGACAAGGAAAAGTTGTCTGACCCAAGAATGCCAACTAACCTCACGTGAACTATACAGAATGCTATTACCATCAGATGTCCAGTGCATAATAATTTTATCAGGTCCCATTCTGTCCGGCAAACTGCCGACGTCCACACTGTAAGTTAATCTTTTGGCTGTCCCACCCATAATAGGCATAGTATAGATTTCTCTATTACCGTCATAAACGGCAGAGAAAGCAATTGTTTTGCCATCGGGCGAAAATCTCGGGAACATTTCCATTCCCGGAGCATTTGTAACCCTGCGGGCAAGACCGCCCGTAATAGGAACGACATATACATTATTCGCATGAATAAATGTTATATCCGATTTAGATGAATTCGGGTATCTAAGTAAGCGTGCTTCCTCTGCTAATGTCAAAGCAGTAGTAAACAACACTAACATAACTATACTTGAAAATAGTCTTTTCATTATATCTCCCCATAATTGAAAATTCTGTTCTTGCAATATTGCAAAAAGAATTAATACGAAATAAATATTATTATGTTGCAATAAGTATAGTGGAAATTAAAATTCAAAAGAGTTAGACATATCTTATTCGTAATATCAAAAAATCATTAAGATTAATAATATGATTCTAATAGTTTCTTCTATTATCACGTGGCTATTATGAAAATGGATTAAGCCCCAAATGCACCATAGCTCGTTCTTTAATTTTGCAGGAGGAATAAAAGCATAAGGTTTTTCTTAATTAACTTGTAATCATTTCTCATAAATTCCAATCCAATTCGTTTAATAATATACAGAGATATTTGTTAATAAATTAAGTATGAAATAAATGAAGAGATTAATAATATTATTGGTGTTAGCGATGCCGTTTTCAATATTTTCACAAGATGCTCCCGGCGAGGAGCAAATCGGATATAGACCACCTACAGTTGCCGATACATTCTATCCCGCCACTCCTACGGAACTACGCTCTATGATTGACTCTTTGCTTGATACAAAGGTTCCAGGGCGTTACGGCTTTATGGATATTATAGGAATGGCTGTGCCTCATGCCGGATACGTTTTCAGTGGTGGTGTAGCCGCCGCCGCATACAAGGAAATCAAGGACAAAGATTATGATGTTGCGATAATTATTGCACCGAGCCACCACGAATCATTCAAGGGTGCATCGGTTTTCAATGGTGATGCCTATGTAACCCCACTCGGAAATGTAATGGTGGATAAAGAATTGGCAAAGTCTATTGCCGGATATGACGATAGGATTCTCTATTCTAGGAAAGGACACAAATGGAATGGTGTTACACCCGAACATTCGCTCGAAGTGCAATTACCATTCTTGCAGGTAGTTCTCCCCGATACTAAGATAGTCCCGATAATAATGGGTTCGCAGGATTTGCAGACGGAAGATATTTTGATGCGAGCAATTGTTGCCGCCCTATCCGAAACGGATAAGAAGTATTTGATTATAGCAAGTACGGATTTGTCGCATTTTCACAGTGCGGATACTGCCGAAACAATGGATAAGAATCTTGTCAGAACATATATGCGCTATGATTATTTTGCATTGCAAAATCTACTTGCTATGGGTGAAATTGAAGCCTGCGGCGGAGGTCCATTGGCTACTTTGATGATGGCAACAGAACAACTCGGTGGAACAAGTGCCACTCCTGTTACTTATTTACATTCAGGTAATACGGAAGCCGGTAAAAGCCGTCAAGACCGAGTAGTTGGCTATTTCTCGGGAGTGATTATCAAGGGTCTCTACAATGATATTTCTACGCCCGAATTAAGCTACAATAACAAAGTCAGACTACTGGATAAAGTCAAAGAAGTAGTTAAGAATGTAGCCACTGGAAAAGATACGTCCATATCCTATGGTATGGTTCCGATGCAACTTGCTCAATTTGCACCTGCTTTTGTTACATTAAAAGAGCAAGGCAAACTCCGTGCTTGTATGGGGCATACTTTCGCAAATAGTCCTCTGATTCTCGAAGTTCAGGAAGCCGCTAAGTTAGCCGCTACGAGTGATTATCGCTTCGGGGCAATCAGCGAAAATGAATTAGACAGCCTGCAATTTGAAATTACCGTTATGTCGCGTATGAGGCGTATATTGGATTTCGATAGAATAGAAATCGGAAAGGACGGTTTGTTTATCAGACTTGGCGGTAATCGCGGTTTACTCTTACCTCAGGTAGCTACGGAACGCAACTGGGATACTGAAACTTTTTTGAAAAATCTGTGCTTGAAAGCAGGGCTTCCTGCTGATGCCTATAAAAATCCTGATGCACAAATTTTCGCTTTTCGTGCTATTGTTTTCTCGGAAGATAAATTGGAAGAATAGTAGTGAATGGAAAGTGCAAGCCAAAGAATGCTTCTTATGTATTGAGCTTTCCGGCAAAAATGTATTCTGTCCGCGTTGATGAGTGTTGTAAATATATAAAGATATGAAAAAAGAGGCTGTCATTTCGAGACAGCCTCTTTTAATTTATATGCTACTATCTATCTACCAGCTTCGCACAACCCTAAATCCGAGATTGTAGTTATAATTACTATTGGTCCCGGGGAATGAATTACGAATAGAAGAATTACATTTAGTAGTGCCATTCACAAATGAACCACCGCGAATTACTCTATGATTAACATCAGATGTTTCCGGTCCACTAGGGTTAATTTCGGGACTCTTCTTGTAGTAATCTGCATCGTAATAATCCCAACACCATTCATCAACATTGCCCAGCATATCATATAAGCCAAAAGCATTTGCCGCTCTAGTTTTAACCTCCTTAGACATTCCGTTAGCATTGTTTGCAATCCACGCCATATTAAGAATTTCCGAAGCCGTATAATCTTCTGTTCTCCCGGCACGGCAGGCATATTCCCATTCCGCCTCGGTCGGCAGACGGTAACCGTTCGCTTTTTTATTCCAAGTTACTTTGTCTCCATTAATAGTATATACCGGTGTGTATTTTTCAGCTTTCGAGAGATTGTTGCAAAATTTAATTGCTCTTAAAAATGTTACCTGCTGTACGGGTTTTAGGTCTCCTGTATCAGGTTGATGACTTGGATTCGAATTATCCATCATAGTTTTCCATTGCTTTTGTGTAATTTCCGTTTCGCTCATTAGAAATGCTTTTGGAAAAGTAACCTTGTGAGCCGGTTTATTGTCAAATTCACTATTGTTGTCGTCTCCCATTCGGAAACTGCCGGCTTTAATGGTAATCATTTTTAGAAGTTGGAATTCAGCCTGAATTTGCAAAATTTTATCTGTATTACTCGGGATATTATCTACCCAAACAACAACCGAGCCGGTGGATACATTTGCAGGTATTTTTAAAAATATTTGTGTTGATGTCCATTGAATATATTCTGTCTGCTTGACGCCGTTGAACTCCACCCAACTTGTGCCGCTGCCATTTCCAAAATGCTTGCCGTAAATTTTGATTGTTTCGCCAGCGGTCGCTATTTTCTTTGATAAAAAAGTAATAACAGGTGCTGTTCCGGATTTTTCAAGAACTTCAAAATCCACTTTGTTAGATTCTTTGCCATCAACCGTTATGCAGACTTTGTATTTTGCGGCTATTAAATTTGTCGGAAGCGTCATAGTAATTTTTGTAGCAGTCCATTCATTAATATCCACATCTCTGATAATTGAAGAGCCGAACTTGATTATTGAACTAGCACGTGTTTTGCCAAAGTTTTTTCCAAAAATTTCAACTTTGAAACCCACAAATGCTTTTACCGGAGCAATGGAATCAATATTCGGTGTTGTCTCCGAAGGTGGGTTGCTTGGATTATCATCGGAGCAAGAGGCAATAAATATTGCAAGCAATACAAACAAAGCCAAGTATTTTATTGAAAAGAATTTTTTCATAATAGACCTTTAAATTATTCAATAATATTGATATTTCCGTTTTTAATCATAACGCTATTTCCGCTCGTATCCTTTGCGAGGAAATGGAATGTAGCCTTTAGTTTATCATTAATCAGTTTTGTTATGCTCATTTCGCCTGAATGGGATATAAACAGTTGATTATTGACTTGAAAAAAAGCAATCGCATAAATAGTATGAGTGTCTTTTTTACTGACAATAGGGAATGTACCGAGCGGCGTTTTTCCTTTTGGGAAATATACATTCATACCCAGATAGATTTTCCGTCCGGTAGAATCCTGGTGCTTAGTACTAATAGTCAGTCCGTTTGGTTCGGTGATGATAAAGAGTTTTGCTAATCCCCGATAGTCAAGTTCATATCTACCACTGACATCTGCAAATGTATTTGGTGGCTCATTCGATACAATTGGTGCATTGCTATCACTGCAAGCAACAAAAGCAATGAGCAAGTATATTACAAAAATCGGGAAGACGATCTTCCCGATAATTCTTCTTTTAATATTCATTATTACAGCTCCGTATTTTAAGGAACTCAAAATATGAAATTATTTAACAATCTGCAACAATGATACTTCAAAAATCAAAGTTGCATTCGGTGGAATTGATTGTCCTGCACCATTAGCTCCATAAGCAAGTTCGGAGGGAATATAAAGGATAATTTCACCACCTTCTTTAATATGCTGCAATCCTTCCGTCCAACCTTTGATTACACCGTTCAAAGGAAATTCAATTGGTTGTCCTCGGTCTTTCGAGCTGTCAAATACTTTTCCGTTAATCAGTTTGCCGGTATAATGCACTTTTACTTTGTCGGTTGGCTTGGGTGTATTGCCTGTTCCTTCTTTGATAATTTTATACTGCAAGCCACTCGGAAGAGTAACAATACCTTCCTTTTTACCGTTTTCGGCAAGGAATTTCATTCCTTCTTCTTTGTTCTTCATCATAGCTCCTTTTTGTTTTAATTCTTGTTTTGCTTTCAACTCTTGTTGAAACAGTAGCATAACTTTTTTAATTTCATCATCGCTAAGTAAGGATTTTTTCTTGCTTACTCCAAAATCAAATCCGGTAACAAGTTTTGAAAAATCAATTTTTAACGAATCATTAGTTATATTATTAAGCAAGTTTTTGCCAATATTATAACCCAAAGCATAGGATAAGCTATCCTTATAATTTTTTAAAATAAGTTCTTCATCTTGAGTTTCTTGCGTACCGGCAAATAAATTAACGGTCAGCATTGCAATTGCAAATGTCAAAATAGCGACATTTCTAAAAATCATATTTCCTCCATAAATTGATAATATTTCGCATTGCATAGACTTATTAACTATGCAATTTATTTTAATTGTAGAATTAATCCCATTTACAATACGAAATTAACGATAATCTTTCTAATATGTCTGATTTTTTTCTTGATAAATTCTATCCGATTTGTACTTCATCAGACATAACAATAATTTTATCACCCTCCGAAAAAAAGACTTGCTTAGACTTCACCGGATTAACATATACACCGTGTGATAATTCCGTCTCGCCTTCATATCTCGGTTTGGCATTGTGCAGTTTGTATCCAATGGCGATTTGATTCTGTTGGCGTGCGGATTCCATCACCGTATAGAAATTAACGGGTCTTCCAAGCTCAACGTAATATTCTGCCGATTTAATATATATAGCAGGACCACCGGCACTAAATAGAAGTTCGAAAACAGTTCTTAATTCTCTGTTTTCCGAAATCTGCGAAAGCATCAAACTATCCAATTTAACACTAACGATAAAATCGTCTGTATGAGTAATTTCTGCCAGCTCACGATTGCGGTCGTCTAACATTTCACTAACTATTGAGAAATCGTGTCCGTGTTTATCAGCAATATCACGCAGATGCAATAGTGTATTCAAGGTTCTTGCATCAGTTGCCTGCACATCGGTCAAATCGGTTTGGCTTAAAACGATAATATGGTCAAATTCCCAGACGTTCAGTTCATCAAGAATTTTTCGGTTTGTCGTATCGCCCAACCAAAATGTAATTGTTTGATGAGTTAAATCGGCACAATTTATTGATATTTCTTTTTCTGCGTTCGGGTCTTCGGCAACAACGGTAATTTTTGAACCGGGCCATACATAATTATCAAGTTCGTTGATAATTAGCGAAGCTCTTCTATTCCAGCCAAGCAATAAGGTTGATTCCGGCTTGGGAGGTATGTATTTGGGTGATTTTCGTATTGCGCCCGGGTCAATCCCGTAATCACTAATATTGGAGAGTTCTACCGTGTCATCATCTTCGGAAACAGCAATAACCTTATCACCCTCCTCAATTACCGTATTCATAGGAGGCTTTAGGAATATGCGTCCATCTTTGCGTCTAATACCAATTATTGTTGAAGTTTCGTAAGCAAACATTGTTTCTATAAATGTTTTCCCAACAATGCCGGATTCCTGTTGAAAATAAATTTCATCACCCTGAAAATCCAGTAATTCAGTAAATACAACCGACAGCCCGGGTTGGCGACATGTTTGAGCTGTTATTCGAGAAATCAAATAATCAAATACTACAAGTTGTACTTCATCTTTACCGGCTATTTCTGCTATAACCACATTGCGCGGGTCGCGAATTTCCGCAACAATATGATATAATTCCGGTAGGGGTTTTCTATGAGGATTATTTGTAATTGCGAGTATTGTCTTAATAACACTCGAATCGGGGTCTTCGGAGTCGGGGGCGCAAATAATAATTGCTTTTGCCGCATTCAGATTAATTATTTCCAAATCACGCAAATCAATCGGGTTACCTGTCCTGCAAATCACACGTGTATTTTCCAAGTCGCCGACTTTTGCTTTGATTTCGTCTTCCATTTCGACCTTGTCCTTTTCGGCAAGTATAGCAATAGTCGGGTTCTTTTGATTTTCATTGGCAATTACTAATTCGGAAATAATCTGAAATACTTGAAAAGACCAGCCCAAAATGACCGTATGTTCATGTTCAATAACAAAAGAGCGACCCTTTCTTAAATTATTCATTTTGCCAATTACGCCCGTGCTGACAATACCAATGAAAATACTTATAATGACTATACCACCAACAGTCGCAATCAACATAAATAACAGATGCCTCAATTCTATCGGGTCGTCCGCAATTACACCACCGTCCAATGTTCTCAATACCGTCATCCAAAGTACATCGAGAAAGCCCGGATTATTTACATCTTTTAAGCCTGGTATATGTGTTGCCGATGTTGCCGGTCCACTCCAATATGTTATCAATGCTATCAAAATGATTGACATAATTGATAATAGCATCAAGAGCATAATAGGAGCAAAAGTACCCTTGGACATCAGATTATCAAATCTATATTGGATTTGCTTTATAAAAGTTACCCTTCTCATAATCTATCTATAAATAGTAATAAAAATCTTGTTAGCAATAGTAATTTCGCAAAAATCAAGCCAATTACTTATATAATAATAAATTATTATGATAATTACAAGAAAATATAGGTTTCCGCCCTTAATTCTTTAATTTTATTAATTTTTTGGCTTAGTGTACGTTTTTGTTCATTTATTTCATTTACATTTCTTTGCCAATCTGCAAGTATGGTTTTGAGCGATTTCATTTCTTTCTTATGTAGCAATCGTTCATCTTCTAATTGAGAAATTTCTTCCTGAATTTTTCTTACAGCTTTTTTATTCAGTATTGCCTTAATAATTTTATATATAAAGTTTACACCTATCAAAAGGAATACGAAGCTGATAAAAAATAATATGTATTGTATAATAAACACGGAAGAATGATTCTCGGGCGTAGAGAAAAGTTCCGGGAAAAAATATCCGATAATAAACGACATTACAGCCGCAGTAATATTAACCACAAGTGAGAAAACATACTTGTTGTATGAATATGTATCCAATTTCTTTCGTAAATTAATCAGACCGTTCTCCTTCTCAATAAATTCTTTCTGGTGAGTGTCATATTGCATTTTGACTTTTGCAGGGTCATCACCGTAAACTTTCGCCTTCTCTTCTATTTCGTTCAAAGAATTATTCAATTTGCTCAATTTGTCCTTCAGTTCTTTCTCGCGTTCCTTCCAAATATTAGCAATAAATTGCTTTTTTAGCTCATACTTTTGTCTGTCAATTATTCTATTATAAGCATTGAGAATATCTCGTTCCTCGTCTTTTAATTTAAGCGTATGCTTATTATGGATAAATAAATCTTTGTGTGATTTAATAAAACTCTTTGCCGCTTCGGATTTGTCGTCAAATGCCGGATTAATTGCATAGTTAGTATCAAAATTGTTGAAATATGCCAAACTACGGAGAATATTTAACTCTTCGGAAGATAACTTTGAATAACGCAATTTTGTTTTATTATAAACTGCGGCAATATTGCGATATTCAATCACATTGCTTTTTGAATTTCTTTCGAGCGACATAGCTAAGAACTTTTTAATTGGTTCTTTAAGTGAAAGTCTGCCATTCTCCAAAGAATACAAATCATTAGTAAATTGAAGATAATTATATATTTTGTTGTGATTATCTTCAATTTTACGATTACACCGTAGATAGTCCTCGTCAAAATCATTGTTCAAGGCGGACATTTTGATTGCTTCCACGATATGTTCACTTCTGCCGTCCAGCAGTTTATCGGTAAATATATCATAGATACTATCGCGTATTACTTCATTGATTTCGTCTTCCTCAAAATCTGCAAGCAAATCAATTACAAATGGTAAACCGGAAGAATAGGAATAGAATAAATCGAGGAATGATTCATTGATATTGTGTTCAAGTAAATAGTCTTTTGTTTCGTTGCGAGCCATCAGACTCAATTCGCAAGATTGAGTAATGACTTTATTATCAGTGAAAAAATCAAAATTACTATATTTCGAAATATCGTTTCGAGAGGATATAATAAATCTAAAATCGAAGAACTTGGATATTTCAATATCTTTTAATTCTTCGTCAATATTATATGAAATTAACTCCCCGAACTTTCCGTTAATTAAGAGTGGTAACAAATCATCATTAAGCCATTTTAGAATAGAATACGTAAGAGAATCAATATTATCCTGTACAATGATAATTCTAACGGGTGATTTGATTTCAGACAAATAGGAACTGTAAAGTTTAAATTTATCATTTAACGGATAGAAAAAGTTCATCAAATCAACAAGCAAAGATTCTGCAATAACGCGATTGTGCCGCAAGAGAAAACGCCGTTCGCCTTTCTTATCTAATATATTAGCTAATCTTTCTTCAATAGTCTTGTCATCAAGTTCTTCGCTGTTATCGGTATGGAAGTATTTGGGGCTTAATCGATTTAAGATTTCCCGATATAGTTCCTTATCCGAGATTTCAACAGTATCCAACAGTTCCCTAAGATGAATACGATTATAAATGCACTCGTCAAAATTATAAGTAATATTTGTAGTATCGCTTCCGGGTATAGTAAAATCGAAAGCCGCTAAAAAATCGACAAGAAAAGTTTTGTCAAAATGGTAATTAAAACTGCAGAATGCATCAGGAAATTCTCGAATTGCCAATTCATTAACCATTTCTTCAATAAATTCGCTTTTTCCTATACCGAAACTGCCGTGCAACAAAGATATTTTTATTTCCTTATTTTTATCCGTAATATCATCAACGACAGTAAGCAGTTTATTTTTTCTATAAGGTGTCATTATTCCTAAGGTTTATTTTTCTTCAATAAAAAAAGTCATTAATACATTAGTCCCCTGAGCAGTATGAGCGAACTTGCTTTTATCGCTTAATTCTTTAATAAGGAGTACGCCCCTTCCGCTATCTTTCAACAAGTTGTCCGGTTCACGAGGGTCAGCCAATTCATCGGGATTAAAGCCTTCACCTTGGTCGCTGACGAGAATCTCAACGAGATGTTCATCGGCAATTATTTTGATGTCTACTTTTTTGTTTGCATCTAGTTTATTCCCGTGAATGATAGCATTATTAAATGCTTCGGATACTGCAATGAGAATATTATAATATTTTTCCAAACTAATAGGAATCTTCTCTTTAATTATATTAATTAAAGGCTCAATATATTTTATTGATTTCTTTTCACTGCTATAAGTTTCCGATATATTTAATATGTAATTATCCATAATCATATTGCTAAATTAGTTAGCAAAAATAAGTTTGGGATTTTGTTATTCATCAACTTATTAATATACTGAAATTCATACCAACCTTGCAAGGAAATAGTGCTTCCGTTCAAAAATTTTACTTGAATCACGGTTTCCGGTCCCCAAGAATTCTGAGAGAACGATAGTTTTTCATCACTTCCATCTGCAATATTTCTTTGTTCCAGCGAATATATACGCAATCCGGCACCGATACTGACAATATCATTGATTTTCGTATAAGCAAGCATTTTAATAAAGAACTCCAGATTACTGTTCTGTGGTGATTCCGAGAAAGAATCCCAATACAAAATACCACGCTCGAAATATCGCACACTAACTCGCGACTGTAGAGTAATATCCCTATCTAAAAATATACAGAGACTATCGCGATATCCTAACTGCCGAAAACTATAGCTACGTATATTATCGGTAATGTCATCAAAATCATAAGCAGTATAGTTTGCAATAATCTCGAATTGCGGTTCAATCGAAAATAATTTATTTCGCCATTTAACTTGTGGGCCCAGTCGTAGTATTCTATTCCAATTATTCATAGCACTGCGTTCTGCATTTAGAAAAACAAGATGCAACATCTGCACTTTAACGAACAAACCGGCAGAGAGATGATTGTTCAATCTATGTATGTATTCTATGCCCGAGCGAAAAGAGAATTCGTCTCTGTCGTCATAATTCTTTTCGCTTGGCGTATCATATCTGTATATACCCGAGGAAAAGTCAAAGTGTAAAGTATCACCGCGAGTCGGTCGCCACCAAGTATTAGCGAATATCCTTGTTCGGGACGAGGCATTGTCTCGCATTCGTTCAAGTTCTTTGATTTCCGCTACCTCTATATCCGCAATATCGAACTTCTCAAATGCTCTGTTTTCTTCTGTACGTGTAGAAAAGTACATACCCGAAACCTGTGAAAAATTATCAGATTCATATCGCAATTCGGTATTCAAACCAAATTGGAATTCTCGAAATTGACGTTTCATTTTGCTGGTAGCAAATTGCTCGACATAGCGGTTATACGATTTATCAACAACAGTATTTATCAAGTTCATACCAACCGAGCCGCTCAGCCTTTTGAATATATTAAATCCTGCATATATGCCCGGGATAATTTTACTTTCAAGTCTCTGTTCGATTGGAATAAAGTTCCGCTCGTTTAGCCATGTGGAAAGCAAATCTCTTTTAATCATTTTATAACCGAAATTAAAATTGAGCATATTCCCATGACCGAAATTCCCCGATAAGATGCTATGTAAATCAATATCTGCATTTGTTCGATTAAGATTCAACTTCAAATATTCGCCACTAAAGCGTGCATTCAGGGAATAGTCGGAAAAATTAATATTTCGGAAATTGCTATTCAAATTAATAATAAATCCTGGTGATTTAATAGTCAATTGTTTATTGTGTTCGTAACCTGCTACAATTTCCGTTCGAGTGTGAAGGCCTGCATAGCTTAGTCCCATTAGTCCGTTCATTCTGTTTAATTCATTCTGTCCGCGGGTTCTTGTGTCGGAAGAGTAGAACCAATTGGTTTTAGCCAGTGCAAACAAATCCCCCCAAAGTGAATAATGATAAGCGAGCGAAAAATTTTCGTCGTCGCGGAATGACTTGGAATTCTGATGTACGCCCAGACCGCGATAAGTCTGCGAAATATAAATTTTATCTTTATTAAACTTCCTATTATAAAATAAATTGCCGGAAAATACATAAGTGTTATTTACTTTATCTACACCGTATTCAATAAAATTTCGCGAGCGCAGAAATTGAACGCTGTCAGCCTGTGGCTCGTGCAGTAGAACTTGTGCCGAACTGATATAAGACAAAATATTCAATACAAAAATAATACTTGTTATTGTCTTAATACTATTCGATATGTTATTGAATGTCAGCAATTTTCTTTTTAAATAATGAATAGATTAGAAATTAATAATATTTATCATCAATAAACAGATTTTTTTTAATAAATTTGTACAATTATAAAATATGAAATTTATTTGAAAAATTAACAAATGAAGAAAAATTACGCAAAATTCAATTTCAATGAATTGAAAGTACTATTCGGTGAGGATATACGGTTTTCTGCTGACGGCGATTCCGTCTTCACAGGCGTCTCTACGGATACCCGTACAATTGAAACAGGAAATATATTTGTAGGCTTGAAAGGTGAAAACTTTGACGGAAATTCAAGAGTAAACGAGGCATTTGCTAAGGGTGCGGCAATAGCAATTCTTGATATTGATTACTATGATGCAAACAGAGAAAAAATTGGGAACAATCAAGTTATTGCTGTTAAAAGCACATTGCAGGCTCTCGGGCGTTTGGCACGCTTCCACAGAGATAGGTTTACCCTGCCCGTTATTGCCATCGGTGGTTCTAACGGCAAAACCACAACAAAGGAAATGTGTAGTGCTATACTTGCCGCTAAATATAATGTTCTGAAAACCGAAGCTAATTACAATAATCAAATCGGAGTACCACTCACATTACTTCAATTGGATAACACTTATGAAATTGCAGTAATTGAAATCGGCACGAACGAACCCGGAGAAATTGCCACACTGACCTCCATTGTCCAACCCACGCATGGTTTGCTTACAAATATCGGTCGCGAACACCTTGAAAAATTATTAAATTTAGACGGTGTCGAAATGGAGGAAACGTTTCTTTTCGGGCATTTGAAAAAACAGAACGGGCTTGCATTCCTAAATCTTGATGATGAACGAATTAAAAAGTATCGCCGAATACTGGATAAAAATCTAACTTATGGTACAGACAAAGAGACGGAAATACACGCAACCGTTACATTCAACGAGAAGCTACAAGCGCATTTATCTATCACGGATAAAAGTTTGAATGGAGATGGCGAACGAACTCTGGAAATTAAATTGAATGCAACGGGCTATGCCGCCGCACAAAATGCAATTGCCGCAGTTGCAGTAGGTATTCAATTAGCAGTTCCTATAAGTGATATTATTGCAACACTTGAAAAATACACTCAGGACGATAGTCATGGCTATGCACGTATGGTTTTGCAAGAAGCAAACGGCGTCAAAATATTAAACGATTGCTATAATGCCAATCCCGATTCAATGCGAATGGCTTTGCTGACACTCAAAGAAATACAAACAGACGGTAAGAAATTTATAGCCTTAGGTGATATGCGTGAACTCGGTGATGCGTCTGAAGAAGAGCATATATCCCTACTCAATGAATGTATTGTACATTTTGAGAATATTTTTGTAATTGGTGCTGAAATGAATAGTGCCGCTAAGAAAATTAATTCGAATAATATCAAATCTTTTGATACGCACAAAGAACTATATGATACATTAAAGACCGAACTCGCACGTGGCGATACAATACTTGTAAAAGGTTCGCGCGGAATGGAAATGGAAAGAATAATAAAATTTTTGACGGAATAATCTGCAAATTATCAAAAAATATATTATATTGCAGTTAATTCGTTTGTAAATTATCTTAATGCAGCATAATGATTTATTTACTCGCAGAATGGTTGCGTAAAATGTTCGACCTTCCGGGTATCGGACTATTTCAATATATTACGTTCCGGTCAGCCGCCGCCGCAATATCGGCGTTGCTGATTAGCTTCATCGCCGGACCGAAAATTATTCGCATACTCAAAAGACACCAAATAGGAGAGTCTGCAAAACTCGAACTGACAGGGGTAGGTCTGCATCAAGACAAAGCAGGTACACCCACTATGGGCGGTATTATTGTTCTGAACGCTTTGCTTTTGCCTACTTTATTGTGGGCAGACATAAGCAACGCATACATAATTCTTGTTTTTATTGTAACTCTTTGGCTTGGAGTAGTCGGTTTCATAGATGACTATTTAAAGGTAGTGAAGAAATATAAGAAAGGATTAATCGGCAGATACAAAATTGTCGGACAAATTACAATCGGGCTTATTCTCGGTGGTGCAATATACTTTTTCCCTCAATGGTTCTCGCCTGAATTCGAGACAATAAAATCGCTAACCACAATACCGTTTGCAAAATATATTAATTTCGATTTCGGAATTTTCTATATTCCGGTGGTGATATTTATATTGACTGCAACATCAAATGCTGTAAATTTAACCGATGGTTTGGACGGTCTGGCAATCGGAACAGTTGGAATTTCCGTACTGGCACTTGCAATTATTTCCTATGTAACGGGCAATGCAATATTTGCCTCATATCTTTCCATTACTCATTTACCGGGAGCGGGTGAACTGACTGTATTTGCGGCGGCATTAGTAGGTGCGGCGCTGGGTTTCCTATGGTATAATTCCTATCCTGCCCAGATATTTCTCGGTGATACAGGTTCTCTGGCACTTGGTGGAGCAATAGGTGCATTGGCAATATTAATCAAAAAAGAATTCCTATTGCCCATACTCGGCGGGATATTCTTTGCGGAAGCTGTGTCGGTTATCCTGCAAGTTACATATTATAAATACACGAAGAAAAAATACGGTGAGGGCAGACGCATCTTCAAGATTGCTCCGATTCATCATCACTTCGAGAAATCAGGCTGGCACGAAGCCAAGATTGTTTTCCGCTTCTATATAATGGCAATTATGCTGGCAATTATCGCAATGGCAACATTTAAAGTAAGATAAAATCAGTCTTATCATTATGATTATTTATTTAAAACCGCACCCTGAAGGATGCGGTTTTTACAACACATACGTTCGACATTCTGAACAGCAGGCAAAGCCAATCT
>CAZOOR010000036.1:0-26567 GCA_964581505.1 uncultured Hyphomicrobiales bacterium | reverse complement strand
TCTTTCGTTGTGATTTTTTATAGAGGAAATCGCTCTCAACAATTTGCAGATTCATTTTTCTATGACCTATACCGCCATAATAGCCTCGTAACAATAGGGAATATGCTCTACCGGGTTTAAATTCTGCATTATTATAAGTAAGAAGCAAACTATCATTCGTAGCATTTCTTATTTCTATCTTATATAAACCGCTGGAAATTGGATAGAAACCCGATGAAGTTTTATATGGTTTGATTTTTTCAATCGGATATGAGCCGACAATTAAAAATTTAATATAGGGAGATGACATAGCTAAGTTAATACATCTGAAAAAAGTATTATATTTTGAATATCGGAAAACTGTATCAACCAATAGTAAGCCCTGTACCCTATCTGCATTTCCAAAAGCGAAAAAAGTATAAGGATAAGATTTATTTAAATCCATTACGCTATTAAACAGCATCGAATCCCTTTGAGTGAGTATCTGTACATTGACAATTCCGGGAATCATACTCTGATATGAAAATTTTTCTGTAAGATAGAAGGAATTAACAACAAAATTTCCGGATTCCGTTTGAAATTTCATCAAATCAAAATCAGAATTGCTATTGAGGAACATTACATTTGCATATTGGTCCGGAATGATTTTGCGAGGTGTAACAATATCAGGTACACATTCACAAGAATGCAGGAATAGCAATCCGATGAGCAAAGATGCAAACAATATTATAATTTTCACTCTAAACATTAAATTAATAACTAACGCTTACTCCATAAGTTAAACCGATTTTCTTTGAATCATATATTTTCTTCTGAACATTATACCACAATGAAGAACCTTCTAATCCAAGATTAAAAGTAACACGCTTATCGGGACTATAGCTAAGCCCTATCTGCGCTCTTCCCAAAGGTCCTACCTTAGTGAACCCACCCATAATCTCAAAGTAGGGATAGAATACATTTGGAACAAATAATTGTTTCATCGAATATTTGTATTTTGCACCATACCAGAATAATACGGGATTTTGGAAATATGTTAATTCTTCACCATAAAGTTTTCTATCAAAGTTTTGCGAAAATGCCTCCTGCCCTATTTCAACACCAAACTCATGATTATTTGCAATATTATAACTGACACCTATACCCATATTTTTAAACCATGGATTAGACTGAGAAGATACCTGTACAACTGTCTCATTTCTTGTAGTAAATCCTCTGAATGACAGATTGAAATTCGAAATAAAATCATCAGCTAATAAATATGGATTCACAATAGCACTATTATCAGTCTGAGAAAGAGGAATGAGATTGGAATTATTGACAAGTAAAGCATTTCTATTCTTGTTAATAGGTTTTTGCACATTATTAGTTGCCATATACCTCAAAAGATTGAAATCACTTCGTGGAGTGCGGCGAACATTTGCGAAATCCTGTCTCAGCTGTTCATCTCTTGAATTCATATCTTTCGATAGATTAATCAAAGCCGTGTAATAATCTTTATAATAGTTATTTACTTTTACCATATAATTTGACATAGCATTATTAACTATACGTTGTACATCTGCCGCCGAAAGTCCGTCATTTCTAAAATACATAGGTAAAACCGGAACGGATTGCCCTTCCATCGAACTGACAATAGGCTTACTATTGTTTTCCACATTTGCATTAGTCAAATTCGAGGAATTGCCTCTATCAAAATCAAGTAGCCAGTAAATAACAAGCCCTGTAAGTACAGCTGATGCCACAGCAAGCAAGGCACTAGGCAAATACTTTTTCAAGAAAGTGAGAGCGGCGGCACCAAACCCTGCACCGGCGCCACTATCTCCGCCTTTTCCTGATGGCGGAATACTGAATCCAAGGTCTGAAAATATTGCATTAGTTGCCGCCGCCGGAGGTGCTATCATAGCCATATCGTTCTGAGCAATCATGTGCATTTTCATTTGCTGATTAAACTCGTCACGCAGTTCTGTATTATTCGACAGCTCGGCAAACAGCATATCTTGCCGGTGTTGCTCCAGCTTCCCGTCAAGATAGTCGTGTATTAATCTGTTGTGATTCATTGTTGTAATAACTATTAATTAATTTGACAAATCTTCTAAATAAGGTGCGAGAATACTCTTTACTTTTTCTTTAGCCCGCCAAGCTCTGTTGCGAACCGCTCCAATAGTCTCGCCTGTAATTTGAGATATATCATTATAGGTAAGCCCGTGATATAATCTCAGGATAAATGCTTCACGATAGTCGAAATCCAAAAGTTCAAGTGCGCGTGCAATCAATTGCAATAATTCCTTTTCATCATAACCCCTGTCGTTCGAACCAATGTTATAATCTTCAATATTTACGGATACTTTATCGTGTCGCTTCTTATTAATAATCATATTCCTTGCAATTGTAATTAATAATGCAGGGACATTTTCAAATTTCTTATTGGTCTGCGCAATATCATAGAATTTCACAAATGCTTCGTGAAAAATATCTTGTGCATCATCTTCGTGGCCAGTCATTCTAAGACAATAGGCATAAATTCGCTGTGAATAGCGAGTATAAATTTCGGCAAATGCCTTCTCTGCCTTCGACTTACCTTCGCAAAGTTTGGCTACAAGTTCCTCATCATTATATTTGCTATATTCGTTCATTATCTAAAATTCCAATAGCCTTTATATACATTACTGCTCAAAACTCTTAATTTATTATCTTTAATATCTCTTATATTAGTATCTAAATCAATAATCTCAAGAGAAGCATTCATAATATCGGCATCTTTTTTAAATTGCTTGACATATAAAATATGCTTCTCGTCTTTTGACCACTCGGGATATAGACTTTTGCTAACTCTACCGCTTGATGTAAGCCTGATAAATCTTCTTTTTGTATTTGCAAAATCCGTCAACCACAAGTTCCCGTCCCTTGCGGAAAATACGACCTTAGTCAAATCACTATTAATTGCCGGCTGAAATAACCCTATACTTGTAACTTCATACTTTTGGGCAGAAGGGGAATCGTAATCCCCAATGAGCAAATAATCGGTGATTGAATTTTTTGAAATTGCATAACAAATCTTTTGTCCGTCCGGCGACCAAGTGATAGTAGCCAAACCGGTATATTTCATTAAACCGGTAGAATGAACCTTTCTTGCAATTTCCACCGGAGGTTCTACCTCCATATTTAGTATTACAATATTCAGAGGATTATACAGTTCATCTCCCTCATAATAAGCCAATTTTGTACCATCTGGTGAAAAAGACGGAAGAGTATTCCTACATAATTTATCAGATAATTTCAAAGTACTTTTATCATTTCTAATAAGCCATAAACCATAATTAACATCATTTACAACAATATGCTTACCGTTATATGAAATTTGAGGATACAACATAGAGTTTGCAAAATCCTCTTTTGCCAGAACTTCCGGTTTTGTTCCGTCAATATTTGCTAAATAAATAAACTTTGCTTTTGGCGAATAATTACTTATATATACAATTTTCTTAGTTTTTGAAGGGCAGGAATAAATTTGCGCGTTCCTTACTATTTCGTGCATTCCTTTTCCGTCAAGACCAATTCTGAAAATACTCGGCACAAGACTATTTACCGGTGAGGAAGTGTAATATATATCACTTTCCTCCATCACATAATCACCGGGTCCATAATTACAAAAATCACAACCTGCTGTGAAAACCATTAAAGCAAGTATAGATATTGCCGATAATATGTTGTATTTATTCTTCATTTTCAAAAAAACTTTTTTCAAAATTGTCATTCCCTTATATTATATAGACACATTAACCCCGAAAGTGTCACAGAAAAAATGAAACTTTTTTTCATTTTTTTTCATATTATTGCGTTGCACTCGCTCTAACCTATTGATTTTAATAAAATTGTACTATCTCCGTAGCTTAGAAATCTATAATTTCCATTTAAAGCATTTTTGTAAATTTTCGCCCAAAACGATTTTTTTGTAAAAGCGGCAACAAGCAAAATCAATGTACTTTTTGGCAGATGAAAATTTGTAATTAGTCCGTTGAATATTTTATAATTGTATCCGGGAATAATAAACAGTTGAGTGCGACCGACAACTTCCCTCTTTCCTGTTCGCGAAAGTTCCTCCAATAGATTAGAAAGTACATCAATAGCAGAAGGTAATTCCGCATACTGATATGGCTCCCATTGCTTGACATCAATTTCATCAGAAACATTTGGATTATTATTATAAAATTTCAAAGCATGCCAATAGAGAGATTCTATTGTTCTGGTGCATGTAGTTCCAACTGCAATAATATTCCTGCTCTGCTTCAAAGCGACAACAATATTTTCAATTGTATCTTTACTAATAAAAATACGTTCGTAGTGCATGGAATGCTCTTTAATATCATTTGTGCTGACAGGTTGGAATGTACCGGGACCAACGTGCAGTGTTATTCTCGAAATATTAATATTATTTTGTTTCAAATCATATAGCACATTATCCGTAAAATGCAAGCCGGCAGTAGGTGCGGCAACGGAGCCGTCATTGCTGGCATAGACGGTCTGATAGCGTTGCTTATCAATAGTTTCGCTATCCCTTGCAATATATGGCGGCAAAGGCATTGTCCCGGCATCTTCAATTATTTCCGAGAACGTCCTATCCCCCTCCCAAGTAAATTCAATCACTCCTGTATTGTTCTCTCTCGAAATCACCTTTGCTTGTAATTTCAAATGAACAGCCGTAGAAAAAAGCGTCAGAGACTCCCTAACTCTCTTGCCACCAATGATACATTCCCAACGACATATTCCCTTTGCACCTAATGTAATAACAGGTATTTTAGAGGGAGCCAATGGCTCCACAAGAAGGAACTCAACTCTACCGCCGGTCGGTTTGTTGAAAAATAGACGCGCCTGAATAACCTTTGTCTCATTCAAAATCAAGAGCGAATCGCGCGGTACTATATTTGGAATTTCCTTGAACTGATGATGAGATATATCCTCCGTATCAACATTGGCAAACAAAAGACGGCTTTCATCTCTTTTCTCTTTCGGATAGAGCGCAATCTTGTCCTTGGGCAACTCATAGTCGTACTCCCTTAAATCAATATCCGGTATCTTAATTTTATTCATACAATTCTTTTAATTAAATTACGAACGACATATAAACAAAAATAACAAATTTTATATTATGTGGAATTTACCAAACGCACTAAGCCTCCTCCGAATGCTACTTGCTTTGCCTGTTTGCATAGCACTTTGGCATAATCAAACTACATTAGCCGTATCACTCGGTATTATTGCAATGCTTACAGATTATTTAGACGGCTATTACGCAAGGAAATTAAATCAAGTTAGTGAGATGGGTAAAATACTTGACCCCTTGGCTGACAAAGTTATCGTTATTTCATTAATAATTATCCTTGCAATAATGCAGAGAATACCACTATGGCTAACAGTAATGATTTTCTTACGAGATATATTAATCTTGCTCGGAGGTATTTATCTGAAGAAAAAACTTGGCTACGTTGTTCCTTCAAATCAAACGGGAAAATGGACTGTCTTGTTTATTGCCCTATATATTATATACAAAGCACTTGATTATTCATATTTTGAGCAATATATAATAACATTTATTGCCCTGATGCTCGTCATATCTTTTGTGCAATATCTTATGCGGGCAATTAAATTATTGAGAAATGCCTGACAGTTCGTAAGTTTGCAATTGTTTATTACTAAAAAAGACAAATAGTTATGGGTTTATTTAATAAAATTAAAAGCAAAGTCAATAAAGTTGTTCAGTCCACAGGCGAAGCACTTGGTTTGAACAAAATCAAACAAGGACTTGAAAAGACACGCACTTCCATAGTCGGAAAGCTACAAGCTGTAATCGGCAAGGGGAGGAAAATTGACAATGCATTGCTCACGGAAATTGAGGAAATTTTAATCACTGCCGATATAGGTGTCGTTACATCTGAAAAAATTATTGACGCACTAAAAGTACGTGTCAAAGCCGAGAAACACGAAAATGCAGATGACATCTACAGACTACTAAAAGAAGAAATATATAAACTGCTCATCAAATCACCATCGGCTGATAATGATGCACAGTATAAAATTGATGAAGGAACTAAGCCGCACGTAATATTAGTCGTAGGCGTAAACGGTGTTGGTAAAACAACAACAATCGGTAAGCTTGCTCATAATTACAGTAATGCGGGGCATCAGGTAATTATAGGTGCCGCAGATACTTTCCGTGCCGCCGCCAACGAGCAACTTGATATTTGGGCGGAACGTGCCGGCGTTGATATTGTCAGCCAAAAACAAGGAGCCGACCCTGCCGCTGTGGCTTACGATACTGTAAATGCCGCAATTTCACGTAAGAAAGATATTGTTATTATTGATACGGCAGGTAGGCTACATAACAAGATGAACCTGATGGCAGAACTTGAAAAAATCAGTCGCGTTATCTCGAAATTAAAACAAAGCGGACCCGACGACATCTTTTTGGTCCTTGATGCAACAACCGGACAGAACGCCATACAGCAAGCAAAAGAATTTATGCGAGTAACAAAAATTACCGGAATTGTACTAACAAAATTAGACGGTACAGCCAAAGGTGGTGTTGTTATTCCAATTGCGTCCGAACTAAAAATTCCGGTTAGATACATTGGTGTCGGAGAGAAAATTGACGATTTACAGGTCTTTGTTCCCGAGATTTTTGTCGATGCTCTTTTCAGTGAAGAAGAAAAATAATTTATTTTTTAGAAAACATATCAGAGATTGAGACGTATTCACTTTAAATGTATATTAAACATTCACGGTTGAATAAAGGAAAAACTATGAAAAAAATGGCTTTAATATTGTTGCTTCTGCCTATGATAGTCCTTGCATCTGAGGAAGATATTTGGTTTGCAAATGCAGAAAGGGCAATGGAAAATCACAATTATTCACAAGCAATAGATTATTTTAATAAGATTATTACAAAAGACAGTTCCAATGCAAAAGTATTTTTCAATCGCGGCATGGCTTATCTAATGTGGCAAAAGTTCGAACAAGCTATGAATGATTTTGATGCAACAATTAAAATCGATAGTAGCTATGCTGATGCTTACAATAACAGAGGCTATCTGTATTATGTTGTCGGTGATAACGGTTTGGCACTTGAAGACTTTAATAAAGCAATTGCTCTTGACTCGAATTTCGCACAAGCATATATTAATCGCGGAGCTAATCATATTGATTTAAATCTCTTCGATGTTGCATTAAAGGATTTGAAGAAAGCAATAGAATTTAATCCCGACAGCCCTTCCCCATATTTGGAATTAGGACGCTTGTATTATAAAATGAAAAAATACAAGGAATCAGTCGAAAACTATACAAAGTGCCTTGATATGAAATTATCTAATTCCAAAATATATTATAATCGCGCAAATAGTTATTTCAAAATGAAGAAGTACAAGAAAGCAATTGCTGATTATACAAAAACGTTAGAAATGGATTCAACGGATTATGATGCTTTGAACAATCGCGCTGTCGCCTATGACATACTCGGCAATAAGAAACTTGCCCGGAAAGATAGAGAGACTTTACAAAGAATAACCGGCACGGAAAATCTATTTTTACCCTTGGACAAAATTGAATATGTTCAAATGTATGATTCAACAAAGAGTTTTACTTTCCTGATGCCAAAGCACTGGAATATCAAAGAGAATCATAATGAATATTCGGAGAATGTCGTTATCTCACCCGAAAAACTAACAAGTTTTGAATCCCAATATTCAATTGGGATTAAAATGTCGTACAACAAGAATATGGGTAAATTCTTTAAGGTAAGCGGTGCAGATTCGCTTTTGGAATTTTGGGAAGGTAGCTTAGGAAAAAATGCAGACCAGTATTATTCATACAGAATTCAGTCAAGGAAAAAATTTGCAAGAGTAGGACGAAAGGGACGACTCAATAAATCGGTCATTCAATTTACCGAAACATCTTATCCATTGTATTTTTATGAATTTGCATTAGCGGAATATGACACTATATTCTTCGCATTTTTTCAAGCACCTGTAAAGCAGATTGACTACTTCGAGAAAATCTTTGACAAAATCGTTGAATCTACAAGATTAATTCATAAAGAAGAAAAGAAATAGTTGCTTAGAATACGGAGATTGATATTTATAATTTTCATTGCGTATGCCGCTATTCCGGTTTATGCAATTCGTCCCGCAATTTTCATTATATCGGTTGACGGATTTCGTCCCGACTATTTGCAACGCAATATTACACCTAATATTAATTCATTAGTCAAGAGCGGAGTATCTGCAAGATTAAGAAATGTATTTCCGACTGTTTCTTTTACGAATTATGTGTCGCTATTTACAGGTTGCTATCCCGAAAATCATGGTATAATATCGAACGTATTCAAGAATACAATTACCGGCGAATATTTCGACTCCCGTGTTGCAGATTCATACAATTCACCTAAATGGTATGATGCAAAATTCATTTGGGAGTATGCCGAAAAGTTCGGTATTTACTCCTCAATGATTTACATTCCCGGTGGAGCAATTGCATCGGAATACAGAGGAGCATATTACTTTCTCGACCAAAGCAGTCATGCTCTACCAAAGTTCAGAGTTAATGATGCTATTTCATATTTGCACGAAAAGCCACCATACACTCCACAACTTACTGCAATACTATTCGATGAGCTTGACAATGCAGGACACCTAAACGGTACATTCCACGATGAAACAAATAAGGCAATAAAACGAATTGACAGTTTAGTAGGTACAATAATAGATAGCCTGAAAAATCTGAATATTTATGAAAATACAAATATTATTTTTCTATCGGTTCACGGATTGGCTGACGTCAATGAACAGCAAACGATAAATATTGGCGAAATATTATTTAACAGAAATGTCGAAATAATCAATTCCGGTAGCTATGCTTATGTCTATTGTAATCCCGATAGTGTGGGAACAATTAAAGCATTGCTAAAAACAAAAAATAGGTTGCATATTTATACAAAAGAAGAAATCCCCGATAGCCTTCATATCAAGCATCACCCGTTTGCACCTGACATATTAATAATAGCTGATTATAAGTGGCTTATCACCGAGAAAAATGATTTTCTTACATATAAGTTAAAAGGTTTCCACGGAGCGCCGCCACAGTTTGAGGAAATGCAAGGAGTATTTATCGCATCAGGACCGGCTTTCAGGGCAGATTATAAAATAGAAGAAGTCAATATTATAGATATTTATCCGCTACTTTGCAATGTATTAGGTATTAACATTCCTCGGCATATTGACGGAAATTTGGAAAATATCAAGGAGATACTAAAATGAAGAAACAATTATTAATATTAGCATCACCAAGTGGCGGCGGTAAATCCACATTTGCACGCCATCTGCTTTCTCATTATCCTGAATTCAGATTATCAATTTCGGCAACAACACGCAATCAACGTCCGGGTGAACAAGATGGGAAAGATTATTATTTTATGTCGAAATCCGAATTCGTAAAAGCCATTGATGATAATAAATTTATTGAATATGAAATGATTTTCGACAATTACTACGGAACATTGAAAACGGAAGTAAGCAACTCAATACGCAATGGTGAGAAATTATTATTCGATGTAGATGTCAAAGGGGCATTATCAATCAAAAAGCTTTTTTCTGAAAATGCTTTGCTTATTTTCATAGCCCCACCTTCATTGGAGATTTTGGAACAAAGGCTACGCCGAAGGAAAACGGAAACGGAAGAACAAATACGCACACGTCTATCACGTGCGGCAATGGAAATGTCGCATAAAGATGAATTCGATTTTATTATTATCAATAACGAACTGCAAGAAGCATTGAACGAAGCCGAAACAATAGTTAAGAATAATTGCTATTGATTACTTCTTTACTCCGGTACAGGAAAATGAATCACTGAGTAAAAACCTATTGGCATAAGGGTCCCAATAATAAGTCTCGTTTGTTCCTTTAAGTGGTCCGGCGGCAATAATTTCAATAATAACTTTTATCTTCATATTTGTCCTCGGGTCAGCACCTTCGTAGGCAAAACACCAGTGAGAATAATTAAAATTATTGGAAACGTCCCATTTCCCGTTGATAGTACCATAGATTGTAGTTAATGTGGCAGTTTCTCCGCTTGTCTTGATAGTCCAAGTCTGTTGGTCTTTATAGCCTTTCGGAAAATCTTTGCTCGGAGTAACCAAAGTTCTCGTTACAAGCCAAGTTCCGTCAATATTTGTTTTTAAATCAGGAGACGAAGGATTATTATCGCCACAAGAAACAAAAAATAACGGCGAAATAAGTACTGCAAACAGTAAAACAAATTTTCCCATAATTACACTCCAATAATAATGAAAAACAATAATCAATCCCAATGTACTATATACAAGTTACGCAACTTTTGCTTTATTACAAAATCATTATTCGGACAGGGGGAAATTCATTCTATTCCAAATAAGTATAACCGTATAGACCCGAGCGATAATTAGCCAAGAACTCCTTACCCTGCTTTGCAGTAATTTTACCTTGCTTTACAGAAGCAGTTACCCATTTTTCCATAGTTCTTACAAGTTTTTTAGGCTCGAACTGTACATATTCCAGAACATCGGCGATAGTCTCACCGTCAATAATTTTATTAATTTCGTAGCCACTATCAGTAGCAATCACATGCACGGCATTAGTATCGCCGAAAAGATTATGCAAATCACCAAGTATTTCCTGATAAGCACCAACAAGAAAAACACCGATGTAATATGGCTCACCATTATTAAATTTATGTAAAGGCAAATAATGAGCATAATTCCTGATACTGATATAATTATCAATCTTGCCGTCCGAATCGCAAGTAATATCCTGCAATGTTCCAAATTTCACAGGACGCTCCTTCAACCTATGTATAGGTACGACAGGAAAGATTTGGTCAATAGCCCAAGAATCCGGAATTGACTGAAAAAGCGAGAAATTGCAAAAATACTTATCCGCAAGCAGTTTCTGCATAGTTCTA
Organism: uncultured Hyphomicrobiales bacterium; assembly: GCA_964581505.1. Classification (GTDB taxonomy): domain Bacteria; phylum Bacteroidota; class Ignavibacteria; order Kapaibacteriales; family UBA2268; genus CAZOOR01. Next base: position 15,599 of record CAZOOR010000036.1, on the reverse strand, counting down.
AACTCATCGGGAAGATGCTTAAATTCAAGCGCAATAATATTACCTGTTTTGGCAATTGACCAAAAAAGTCCTTCGACTTTGGCACGAGTAGTTAAATCCAGCATACCAAGACTAAACAAATCAAGTGCCTCTTCCCTAATTTGCATAGCATCATGCCATGATTCAGATAAATTAGTGGAGGAAAGATTCCGGTAAATATTATATAGTTCGAGTAAAAGTTCATTATCATCATCACTAATTTCTTCATCATCATTCCACTCGGGCGTTGAAGTTGTTTCAAGTACATTAAAAACAAGAATAGAATGGTGTGCGGTAAGCGACCTTCCACCTTCGGTGATAATAGTAGGATGAGACAAATTATTTTTTTCGCAAGCATCTTTCAGCATAAAGACCGCATCATTGGCATATTCCTGAATAGAATAATTTACCGAACTATCTCTAAAAGAACGCGAACCATCATAATCGACACCCAAGCCACCACCAATATCAACATATTCAACAGCGCACCCCAACTTACGAATCTGTACAAAAAACTGCGAACATTCCCGAAGTGCATTCTTGAATTTTCTGATTTTTGTAATCTGGCTTCCTATATGAAAATGAATGAGTTTTACGGCTTCGAGTAAATCTGCTGACTTTGCAATCTCAATAGCTTCAATTAATTCGGTGGAATTGAGTCCGAACTTGGAAGTATCACCACCGGAATCCTCCCATTTCCCACTACCGGAACTCGAAAGCTTAATTCTAATACCAATATTTGGAACGACTTTCAATCGTTTAGCAATCTGAATAATCAGCTTCAGTTCATTCAATTTCTCAACAACGAGGAAAATCTTTTTACCCATTTTTTGAGCGAGCAAAGCAAGCTCAATAAAATCTTCATCTTTATATCCATTGCATACAATAATAGCATCGGGACTTGCGGCAACGGCAAGTACTGCGTGCAGTTCAGGCTTCGACCCGGCTTCGAGACCAATATTAAATTTCTTGCCTGCATTGATTATTTCCTCAACAACAGGACGCACTTGATTAACTTTAATAGGATAAATATTATAATATTTCCCTTTAAAATCATATTCCTCCGAAGCTTTCGCAAAGCACGAAGCGAGCGTTTCGATTCTGTTGTCCAAAATACCCGGGAAACGCAGTAGTACCGGCAAGGAAACATCACGGATTTGCAATTCATCAATAAGTTCTTTTAAATCAATTTTCACATCGTCCGAACCGGGCTTTACGGCAATATTGCCGGATTTATTTATCGAAAAATAATTTTTCCCCCAGCCGCTTACATTATATAATTCATCTGAATCATCAATTGTCCATTTTCTCATTATTATTTCCCTCAAATAATATCTTTATAACGAAATTCGCTTTATTCAATTTATAAAATAATCAAAAATCACTGTAAATAAAAGCAAGAAGATAGACATACAATATCATATTATTCTTAATCAAGAATTAAAAGATAATTGAAAAATGAACCCATTAGGGCATTTATATTTGGACAAAGTGAATAATTATCCTTAAATAATCAATATTCTATTAGTTTTCCTTTTATTTTCAATTAATTATAATCATACATCTGCTTTATTACGTATGTATTAGCGAATTTATTACTCGCGAAATTATTAACTGATTATTAAAATAAATTCATTTTTAAAAAACTATTTTTATACTTGCAAAAAAATTTGTTTTTTGCATTCACGTAATTTTGAATATTCTAAATTTAAATATTGAATAGTACTTAGGTACGCAATTGTATTAAGTTGGAATGGTAATAAGGAGGTTTAATGGTTTTTGGAAATACACAAAAGAATATAAGTTTTATTATAATATTTGCAATTCTCATACCTGCATTTTTAGCGGCTAATTTTTTAGAATTAGACGCTCGCAAAAGACGTTCACGCAAAAGACGCTCCTATAATCCCGAAAAGACACGCAATATGGCAATGGAGACAATCGAACAATCCGATGAGCTGTCGCATTTAGTAAATTATGGTGGTGGCGAATATCCTATGGATTCTATTAGTTCCGAATACCTCGAAGGTGAAGACATCAACGAGTTGGAATTGGAAGATGACATTGTTTTCGATATGGACCAATTAACGGATATTTATATTGCATTTGTCGAAGGCTATGATACTGATGAGTTCCTTACGGCAAGCGGTATCAGCAAAAAGGAATTGATGGACAATATAATGGACTGGCTCGGTACCCCCTATCATTTCGGTGGAACAACAAGGCGTGCCATTGATTGCTCGGCTTTTGTGCTGACTATGTTCAAAAATGCCGGAAACATCAGATTGCCAAGAACCGCAAGAGTGCAATATGCTTCGGTAGGTATTAAAATTGATAGAGAGCATTTGCAGTTCGGTGATATAATTTTCTTCCATACGCAAAGATACGCTTATGTTTCTCACGTAGGTATTTATCTTGGGGACGATTTATTTGCTCATGCCAGTTCCAAATATGGTGTTACTATTTCATCACTCAATAGCCATTATTACAGCAAACGATTTATTGGCGGTAGGCGTATTACCGAAAAGGATATGGCAAGACTATCACTAAACAAAAAATAATAACAAACATTTTTTATTTAAAATGCTATTCGTAATTGAATAGCATTTTTTTTTATCTAATCATTAATTAAGAAACTGAGAATATAATATTTCTCTATCATAAATTCTTTATACCAATCTTTAACATCAAACCTATTAAGCACGCAATAATCCATATTATTACGTTCATCAATATAAGGTTCCGTAAAGATAAAACAGGATTTATTAGTATTAAAAGGGAATTTCATAACAAACAAGCAATAGGACTAAAGAATATTTCATTTCAACCTCCAATATATTCAGACATTTATTGACTTCACTCATATTTGTAGTAACAATATAGAAACAAAAAAAATCCCCGACTTTTTGTAGCGAGGATTTTTGTTAATAATTATTCAATACTAACAATGAGATTAATAATACTTAGCGGATAGTATATGCTATTCCGATTTGGGGTGAAATAATCAATTGTTGATTTTTATCGAAAGTATTAATTTGATAAACAGGATTAATTTCGGCATTCAAACGCATTGCATCGGACATTTGCCAAACAAAACCCAAATTAGCAAGAAGACCGAAGCCCATCGGTAATCTTTCTTCATTATTTTTATTCTTGGATAAATAAAATGATTTGTACCCCCAAATAATTCCTCCGCCTAAATAGTACCCAACTCTACGATTCAATTCTTTTTGATAAACAATAGATGTAGTTAGTCCGTAAGCTGAAATTTGGTTTTCTGTAAACAAAAGACCAATACGGGGGATAATAATGATACGACTGCTTGGATTGAGCGAATCAATAAATTGTGCATTAAGCGAATATCCTGTTCTGATAAAAGAATCTCTGCCTTCAATATCCCCCCAAGCGCTTAATGCCAGATTAAATGAATTGGAAAAACCATAAGTAATTTTGCCGTTGATACCGACAGTTGAATTTCTGCCTTTTAATCCTGACGGTCTTGTCTCGGGCATCATCTCTACACCGGCTTGAATATCAACTTCCTTCTCTGCTATTGGCTTATGCGACAAATTCAATGCCGGACTATAAACCAGACTGTTTGCACACCCTGCTAATATCAAAGATATTAAGATGAATAATACTGTTAAACGCATTACAAATACTCCTTAATAATAAAAGAAAACAATTCTCAAATATGAGAATATTTTATTTAGTAATTAAGTATTATTTCATATATTTATTTCAATAATCGACATTAAATTGAGTAACGTCATAAATAAATATTTATTGTGTTGGCACTCAACTTGTACGCCCAATAATTGTATTTATATACCTATTTCCCTGCACAGTCTTGGCAGACGTGTTTGTCGCCCTTGATGCGTGCATATTCCATTACGACCATTTCGCCGCATTCATCGCAAGGAAAACTGTTGAATGTATGCTTCGGTTCCGTCCATTTGTATTCGAAAATGTCGGAAATATTCATTATCATTTCGGTGGGTGCATTCATTACTTTTTCAACCAGCGGTTGCACAACTTCATCAGGGACTTGTGTAGGCGGTACGCCCTTTTCGCGATAGTTTTTGAAGAACTCCGTTTTCTTTGTTTGCATCATTGCTTCGGCTTTCGGGGCTACCCTTACGGCACGATTCGTTTTCTTGTCAATCAGGGTCAATCCCCATTTGCCTTTATATGTTTTCTCTATATTTCCCTTGCCGAAAGTGCAACCGGTAATTACCTGCACACCGTCTGCAAAGCAAGTGGCACAGTGATTATCACCGAGTTCGAGGATTACATGCAGAAAACTGTCGCCCGTACGCTCCACACCGAGTTTGTTCATAGCCGCCGCCGCAACTCGCAAGCCGTTCGGCATTGCGGGACATTTATGTCCGTGAAATTTTTGCCCGAATTCCAACCAATCTTTTGGATTTACCATTGTGTTTTCCTTATTAATTATGAATTATATCCTTATTATCATCAGCCGCAAACTCCGGCTGAATTGTTATATGTTCAATATCGTATTTCGACAACATTTTTTTAATTTCGACAAGAATATTCTCGAATTTGCTTATGCTCACGTCTGCCGCCAAATCCACGTGCGCCTCGAACATAATATGATGTTCGTCAATCTGCCAAACGTGAATATGATGGATATTCTTAATTCCAGCGATTTGCTCAACTTCGGCGGCTATTGCCATTAGGTCAATACCTGCTGGAGTAAACTGCATAATAATTTTGAGTGAGGATTTGAAAATACCCCAACTCATTTGCAGCAGATAAAGAGCAATCAAGACTGAAAGAACCGCATCAATCCAATATATTTCATAATATTTCATCAGCAAGCCGCCGGCAAGAACAGCCACAGAGGTCAGCATATCGCCGAAGAGATGAAGGTATGCAGAACGCATATTCATATTGTCGTGTGTCGAACGGTGTATAAGCAGGACGCTAAAACCGTTGACGGCAATACTGGCGGCGGCAAGCCAAATAACCAAATCGCCGGCGATTTCGACAGGAAAGAAAAATCTCATAACGGCTTGATAGAGAATAAAAACCGCCAGCACAATAAGCGTTGCGGAATTGATGAAAGCCGCAAGTATTTCGCTGCGCCGGTAACCGTAGGTCTTGCCTTCTGTTGCACTTCTTCTTGTTAATCTGTTGGCAACATAACTGATGATTAATGCCAGCACATCGCTGAAATTATGCACAGCATCGGAAATAAGCGACATACTGCCGGAAATAATACCTCCAATAAGTTCTGCCACGGTTATAATAACGTTGAGCAAAACTGTCAGAAATAATCTCTTGCCTTCTACTTTATGGTGATGATGATGATGTTCACTATGCGACATATTCTTTTCAAATATTAATATTAATAATTGCCATTGACAAAGAAGCAAAATAATTATAATTTATTCGGCTTCAAAATTAATACCAATTTCTTCTTATGCCAACAGTTCACTCCTATATATATTTATCCCTAATATATTGTATTTTAGTAAATTATAGGGAACTAAATAATAATGATTTAATATATATATATGTTTCGTATTGATATGCTATTAGAGAATTTAAAAGAAAAAAAGAACATATTGTTTATTAGTAAAATAATTATTAAATTTAATGTAATTGTATAATCAAAAAAAGGAGTTATTATGAATGCTCAATTTAAAACAGAGCGAGCGGCGGTAGAATGGATAAAAAAACACGGCGGCCATATAGTTGCAAACAACAATCAGAACGGTATGCCGACTGTAACCTGCAACTGTGGCGACATATTTGCTTATATTTATATTGACAAAGAGGATAACGAGCAGCTTGCTTCGGTTTGTATGTTTTGCGGCGAAATCGGAGATATAGAAACAGAAGATATGGTTTACCTCGCTCACATGAGTGAAGAGGAGGTATTAAAGCATCGTGATGGTCCCGATGCGATTCTCGTTGAGGGCGAGGATTGGCACAATGTCCGCGGGACTGTTGTCTCTGAACCTTCAGCAGTTACAAAATTAAAAGAGGTGGCAAAATGAGCGTAATGGTTACAAATGTCGGTGAAAGTATCAATGATGAAAAAACGATAATACAATTATAATTACGAATATTTGGGATTTCCTTGAATTTAAAGGGAGAACCGATTTGTTTGATAAGGTTGTTGCTAATCAACCAAAAAAGAAAAAAAGATGAGAATATTTATACCACCCATAAAATCACAAGGAATTAAATCCAAACTTGTGGAATGGATTAGTTCGAGTATTGAAAATATCGAATTTGGACGATGGGTTGAGCCGTTTATGGGAACAGGTGTAGTAGCTTTTAATATTAGACCGCAAAAAGCTTTGTTGTGCGATACAAACCCTCATTTGATTAATTTCTATAATGCAATTAAAAGCAAGGAAATAACAAGTTCTCTTGTGCGATATTTTTTAACAAAAGAAGGTGAGAAACTGTTGAAATCAAACGGAGATTATTATTATGAAGTAAGACAACGGTTTAATAAAGAAGGAAATCCGCTTGATTTTTTATTTTTAAGTCGTTCTTGTTTCAACGGAATGATGCGTTTTAATCAAAAAGGCGGATTTAACGTTCCTTTTTGCCGAAAACCTAATAGGTTTGCTCCTGCATTGATAACCAAGATAACTAATCAAGTTAAAAATATTTCAGAAATAATTGATTACGGTGATTACACGTTTGTCGTTCAGGATTTCAGAAAGACTCTTAGCGAAATTAATAAAAACGATATGGTCTATTCCGACCCTCCTTACATCGGACGCCATACCGATTATTTCAATTCGTGGACGGAGGAAGACGAAATAGCATTACGAAATGGATTAATCAAAGCAAAAGCAAAGTTTATTCTTTCAACTTGGCTTAGCAACAAATACAGAATAAATGAATATATTTTTACCGTTTGGAAAGATTATTATATAGCCACTAAGGAACACTTTTATCATATCGGAGCAAAAGAAAGTAACAGGAATGCAATATATGAAGCATTATTATCAAATCTTGATTTTACAAATAGCATTCCAAATAATGAACTGAAATTACGAATTGAAAATAATAATTCAAGTCTTACATCTCAAAAGATAATAAAAAAGACAGCGATTCAACAACAAATAATGTTCGGATAATAGCAACACTACAATATAAACAAAAGCGGACTGCAAAAAACAGCCCGCTGATTATACTTGTGATGTTACAGCTCTTATTGCTTTACAAATGAATAAACTGCAATCTGTTTGTCAGCCGAAAGGAAATGCAACAAATAGACACCCGGGGCTAAATTAATATTTTCAATATTAATTTTTGCTCGACCTTTGTTAATACTGCCCGACCATAAATTATTTATTTTCTTTCCATCTGGAGAATATAATTCAATATTCAAATTGTTAATCTTTTTCTTTGTATCAACAATTAATGTTAAATTTTGTGTAACCGGTTGAGGAATAATTCTTTGAACTTTAAAATCTATACCGTTTCGGTCAGCAACTGACGCCACACCACCATTAGGCATTGGTTTTTCAGCTAAAATTGTATCACCGTTCATAAATACTTTTTCAAAAAATATCTGATAATATAGCTGTCTCTGCCCGTCTGTCAGCACATCAATATCCGGTAAATTAATAGGCAGATGGCCTGTTTTAACCCTTATACTATCACAATAAACCATCAGGCGATTAAAATATGAATTTATAAGACTTTCAAAAACTTCATCTGAGCAATCCTTTTTAGATTTAATGCTATCATATTCCATCAAAGTCGAGCGAGAAATCCATGAAGGGATAACCTTCATCATCATACCATAAGGAGTAGTGCCTATTCGTTTTGGTTTTATCCTCAAATACACATCTCTACCAGCAAATGAATTCGGTAAATTTCTAATATGATTAATTTTATCCGGCACTGTACCATATCGCTGTGCCAAGACGCTATTAGGATTTCTATCCACACCGACGCTATCAATTGCGATGTGTTTATTCTCATCATTGGCATCAACTACCTCTACCACAAATTCACTTAAATCGGCAACTTTATTTTTTCCGACAACCCATAAATAATCAGGCCAATGAGAGGCTTGTCCGCCCCAACCGTCATTATTGGGATTTGGCGGGAAAGCGGCATCACAAGGTATTGTCGCTGATATATGACGGAAGAATTCTATTTTGGAGTTCGCCCCGTATTTGAATTTTTCTGTTCTTGCTATGTCCATTAGGATATTATCAATACCGTTAACGGAATCACCCTGAACAGCATAGTATTCATCTTTTCTCGGCATTATGCTAACTCTCTCGGTTCCGTTTGTACCGACAATACGTATTTCGCCAAAAGTGTAATGGACATCGGCGGAGTCAAATTTATTATGGAAATGCCAATACCGTAAATATTTAATTTCCGCATTAGTTATACCAAAGACAACATTGCTTGTGTCGCAGAATTCCGCTTTTAGCGGACTAATTAATAATAACAAAAATAGCAATTTTAGTAATGTCTGCATATAGAACTCCGTTGAATGTTGAGATTATATATTATTTCAGTGTAAGTCCTTAATCAATATTAGCAGTTGTCTGAATAAACGAAAGTAAATATATCTTATTTTTTTTGTACAGATAAAAATAAAAGCGGACTGCAAAAAACAGCCCGCTTATACGTTATATGAAATAATTAAATCATTTTCAACAATAGCCAACAAAAACTATAACCAAATAATAAAAACTTTTTATTATTCTTTTTTAATACAAAACCGTTACCTCTTGATAAGAAAAAATCAATTTCTGCACCTGGAGGAAATCGCTGCAATATTTCTTTTCCAATTGTAAAATTACCTGTATCAGGAATTTTTTTATACCATGTGATACTTGTATCATTTTTTGCATGATAGGCTAAGAATAAATGACAATCCAAATTTTTATTATTTTCTTTATTCCATTTTAAGGTTAAAGCTTTGTTTCTGCTTAATTGGTCATCAGTAAATGCATTATTAATTACTAATTCAGATGGCACATACAATAAAGTATCAAAGGCAGGAATACCTAAGCTCTCATTACCCTCAATTGAAAATCTACCCAAAGAACCAAATTTTGGGATATTGGTTGCGGCTGACGGGAAATCATAAAAATACGTATTGCTTGTATCTGGTGTATTAATATCGAAATCACTAATTTTTACTTTGCCTACATTAATTTTATTATTTGTAGCAAATACCTTATAAATATCTGCTGAAACTTGGTAATAATTGATACTATTACCGGTATTAATCTTCATACATCTTGCTTCGATAATTCCTGATAGTTTATCCTCCTGAGATTTAATTTTATTAGAAAACTCAGATAATAAATCATTATGTCTTCTATTTTTATTTATATCTGCTGGCTTATTTACATCGTTGCAAGCAGAAATAAATAATACAAAAGCAACAATGCTAAACATTTTTAACAATAACTTCTCACTCATTTTTTCTCCGATTTTATTAATAATAATTTTAAATTAAACTACTTACAAATATTTGCAACATTGACATTTTCTAAATTTTATTGGTATTGTAATAAACCGAATACCACCATGTTCCTTTTGGGTACCAATAAATATCGGTTTTCCCTTTTGATTATCACATTTATTATTACAACAATTTAAACATTTCCCTTTTACTCTGGCTGTAATACCAAATAAACCTTCTTCTGGTATTTTTATTTGAATTTCACCATTATTCACTTTAGGTTCTTGAAATGCACCTTCCTCCCAATCAATTGGCTCTAATTTATTATTAAAAGTATATACTGATATTTCTACACTTTCAATATTATAATTACTTAACATTTGATAAGCACAAGGATTAGATAAATCCGGTGCAAAATCAATACTTGCTTTTACATATTTACGAGTAGGTAACACAATATTACCAATTTGGCAAGCGGTAAAAAATATAATTGACAAAAAAAGTACAATTGCCGTTAAATAAAATAAAAACTTTTTTCTGAACATAAAAACCTTCCTTATATATATTGAAAAACATATTTTGCAATATTTACTGTAAATAACTCTTTTTAAGAATTACTTAAACAAAATTAAGGGGGGGGCAATTAACGTGTAGTGCTAACAATTAAAAAATTGTAGTAATTATCATTATTCTTTCGTAGTCGTTAGTACTACAATTTTTATTTCTTATCATATATCACAAAATATTACTAATTATCAATTTAGTAGCCATAATCAAAAGAATTATTGCAAGAATTTTCTTCACCGTTCGGGGGTTTAGTTTGTTCTGCATAAATATAGTACCGGTAGTCGAGCCAAAAATACCTGCCGTTGCGGCGATAGAGATAATATGCCAATTTACCGCTCCCATCATCCAATATGTTATGAAACCTGCTAATGAAGAAAACGGTACGACAAAAGCAGTTACTGCGGCGGATTTTTTGGGATTGAGTCCGAGCATAAGAAGCAAAGGCGAAATAATAGCGCCGCCACCGATACCGAGCAGTCCCGAGAGCAGTCCGGCAAAAGCGCCAATTAATGATAAAGGAAAATACGGTGTATCTTTGCGGTATTCTTCCTGTTCATTCTTTTTATTGAGTAGGAATATAAAACCCGAAAACAGTAAAAATCCTACAAATAGAAATAGAACAGTTTTACTTGGAATATATTTGGTTAAATAAGCACCGACAATCGCAAAAATAAATGAAAACAATATTATGGGAATACCAAGTCGGAAGTCCAAGCGTTTATTTTTTATATTATTAATACTTGCACCGAGCATTCCGACAATATTTGTAAAAAGCCCGACCGGCTTTGCCGTGTTAATAGGTATTCCGAGCGAAATTAGAATTGGTATTAAGATAATAGCGGCACCAATCCCACCAAGCGAAAAAAGGAAAGCCGCTACAAATGAGATACCGAATATTAATAAATCGAATTGCACGCTACACTCACTTGAATAATTCCGCAAACAATTTTCTTGCATTCTGCCAATTAATTTGGTTGATGCAATACTTCACTTTGGGTGGCTCTATCTCCCCTTGGATAAGTCCTGCATCTTTCAATTCTTTCAAATGCTGCGAAACAGTAGATTGAGCAAGCGGAAGTATTTCGACCAAATCGCCTGTGTAGCAACAAGAACATCTGATTAGATGTTTCATTATTTCTATTCGTACCGGATGGCCAAGTGCTTTGGCAAAGCGTGCCAGTTGCTCACTTGTTATGTCATATTCCATATTCACAATTCTCTCTTTCATATATATAAAAATAATGATTATTGCTAAATAAATCCAATGAAAATTGCAATATAGTAGAGACCGACAAGAATAAATATAATTCCCGTTATATATCGCATAGCTTTTTCTAATTTTCCTATCTGATTATAGAATGCACCGACCTTAGCGGCAGTATATGCCAATAGATAAGTGAACAAAACAACAGGTAATCCTGTGCCGAAAGCAAAAATGAGCGGCAAATATAATCCGTCCGCGCCGGCAATAGTAATCGGGATAAGCATACCGAAATATAACGCTCCGCTGTATGGACAGAATGCAAGTGCAAATATTGCGCCAATCACAAAAGAGCCGAGCAGTCCCTTGTTTTCAAACTTAGCCGAAAATTTTTCAGTAAAATTCGACTTTGCGATAAAATTCAAACGTATGACATTCAACATCATTAGCCCAATAATAATGAGCAAAGGTCCCAGATATTTCTCGCCGTTCTGATTGAAGAAACGAGCGATATGGAATTGACTTGCACCGAAATATAATATTATCCCTATTGTAGTGTAGCTGAAAGCCCTACCCAATGAATAAATAATACCACTCAACAGCACTTTTTTCTTATCGGCTATATTCTTGGCTATATATGCAGTTGCAGTAATATTTGTAGCTAATGGACAAGGACTAATCGCTGTCATCAGCCCCAGTACAAAAGCAGTCAGTAAGGGGACATTATTATTATCTATAATGGATTGCAAAAATTCCATTTATAGTTTTTTCAATTGTTTTTCAATAATTCTCTTCAATTCTTTTGCAAAGACTTCTTGGTCTCGACCTTTTGCAAAAGCAAGTTTAGTAATGTTGATAATGTTTTCTTTTCCATTAACAATCACATTCAAAAATAAAGAAGTACCTGATGCTTCAAACTTTTCGGCTTTCTTATAATTCTTTTCCAAATCAACATTAACGGTTTGGAATGTGATAATACCTTTCTTCATTTGCTCGGCAAAATACGTATTAAGAGTATATCTTGTATTAGCCTCAATTGCTCTACAAGTAACGCACCTATGCGTTGAGTGGAAATCAATTACCTCAATTCTGTTTTTCTCCGATTTTGATTTGGACTTTTTGTCGTTCGCATTCCCGTTGCAAGCAAGCACAAGCAAGCTAAATACAACAATCGCCATAATTTTGAAATTTCTCATTTTTCATCTCGCAAAATAGTTTATAAAATAATATTAAAAATATAACCGGAAATAATAATACAGAGAGTAACTACTCCGAAAAATATACCGATTAATCTAATGTTCATAACTTTTTTCAAAAGCATTGCTTCGGGCAGAGATAAACCCACCACAGCCATCATAAATGCTATTGCCGTACCGAGCGGAATACCCTTGGCTACAAGTACCTGTACAAGCGGTAATATGCCGGAAGCATTGGAATACATAGGAACTGCAAGAATTGTAGAAATCGGCACTGCAAGCAGATTATCTTTACTCATATATTGTTCGAAAAATCCTTTCGGGATATATCCGTGCATTAGTCCGCCGATAGCAATGCCAACCAATACATAGGGCATAACGCCCTTGATGATTTTCAGAACTTCGTTCCAAATAATTGGAAGACGTTGAGCAAATGCCTGTTTCTCAGCGATGAATTTCGCTTGTTCTTTCTCGGCACTTGCCAATATTTCTTTTACCCAATCAGTTAAGTGTTTTTCCAATTTCATTTTTTGCAAAATCGCACCCGATATTGTGCCAAGCACTACTCCGCTGACAACATAAATTACTGTCGTAGTAAATCCGAACAGACCGATGAATAGACCTATAGCTACTTCATTAACCAAAGGTGAAGTAACCAAGAATGCAAAAGTAACCCCGAGCGGAATACCACCCTTGACAAACCCAATAAACAAAGGAATTGACGAGCAAGAACAGAATGGTGTTACTACCCCGAAGAGACTTGCCAAAAGATATTCAAATCCGTATAATTTATTTCGGGACAAATAATTCCTTACTTTTTCGACAGGGAAATAACTGTTCACAATACCCATCAGAAAAATCACAACAAAAAGTAAGAGAAAAATTTTCTGCGAATCATAGATAAAGAAATTCAATGCTTCTGCCAAATGGCTATCGGCATTCAGACCAAGCAAGTTGAATACAATTCCATCGGCGATATTTTGCAATAGTTCAAACATAATTTGTTTAATTCTTATTACTTTACACAGGAGTAAAAGCAATAGAAAAGCGACAATTATTTATTATCACTTAGAATTTCAATTAATTCGGACTTCGAGGGTACGCGTCCGACAATCATAAGTTTTTCATCAATTACAATGGTCGGAGTGGATATTACATTATATTTGATAATCTCCATAATATCATCGACCTTTTCAATAGTAGCATCAATATTATTCTCGCTGACAACTTCCTTTACAATATCTAATGCTTTCTTGCATTTCGGACATCCGGTACCGAGTATTTTTATTGTTCTGTTCATAATTACTTTTCCGTATATTTAAAATAATTAATGAGCGATTTGGAAATGACCTACTGCCTATGATATTCCCATTCATCGTTCATCGCAAATATACGATTTTACTATAAATGAGATTTGACTAAAATAATATCTGTAATCTGATTTGTTGTTTATTTTCCGGTTCCGACTTTTTTAAATTGGATAATAAAATATACGATAGTAAGTATTAACAGAGAAACGAAAACAGGGATAAAAAAGTAACCGAGACCCTTGGAATTGTGTAAGGCGGTTTGAATTGTAGCAAATGTAATATATGCAAATGCTGAAATAAGAATAAGGAGCAGAAAACGTAACATTTTGGCAGCTATGCTGTATTGGCTAATAGCATTCTCTTCCGTTATTTCTGAGGGATAGTTGAAAATATGCGGAAACCGCCTTAATAACGTCAAGCCGATATAAAAAAATATGCTAATAATCGGCAGAATAATAATAATGTTCTTAGTTCCGAAACTGTCCGGTATGCCTGCAATATTAAAATGCTTGGGAATGAGAGCAGGCAAATCGGAAAAATAGAAAATCGGCAAAGCAATAGTAAACAAAAGAATAAACACATTGAGAATATCAATGACTTTATCAATTTTATCCGGTATTATTTTAATTTTGGGACGTTCCATTTACTTATCTTTTATCTTGCTCCAAATTTCGTAATCGGAAGTTTGTTTCTTTCTGTCCTTAGGTACTTCGCGTAAAGGTTCACAGGGTTTTAGCGATTTCAAACTTTCGCGTGCAATACCCTGATAGAGCAATGTACCTTCGTATTTCCATTGCACCATTTCCGGTGAAGCATCTTTGACGATTTTTGCGGGATTGCCGACAACAACTTTGTTTGCAGGTATTTGCATACCGGCAGGTACAAAACATAAGGCACCAATGATAGAATTTTCTCCTACATAAGCTTCGTCCATAAGCACGGCACCCATACCGACAAGTACATTACGACCGATGCTTGCACCGTGGATTATTGCACCGTGTCCAATATGAGCATCTTTTTCGAGACGGACTGTCATACCCGGGAACATATGAATAACGCAATTCTCCTGCACATTAGCACCATCTTCGATAATGATTTCGCCAATATCGCCTCGTATTGCGGCGCCCGGTCCGATATACACATCTTTTCCGATAACGACATTACCGATTACGTTTGCGTTCTGATGAATGAAAGCCGATTCGTCAATCACAGGTTTGTAACCCATATATTCAAAAACATTAGCCATAATCTATTCCTTTATTTTTCAAATCATTCAAAATTACAGGAAAATAATGATATTCAAAAACAGAAATTATTATTTATAATCGCCCCCTGAGGTTTGCGGTTAATTATAATATGGGTAGTAAATTTTTCTACACTTTTCTATTGATTAGTAATTTTTTACTACGATGGCGTAAGAAACACAATAATAATTAAATTTGGTGTAAATAGTTATAGTTACAATGTGTTATGAGATTTATGCAGTTTGCTCATTTTCTACACTTTTCTACACTTTTCTACACTTTTCTACACTTTCTACATTTCTGCTACATATTGCTATTATTTAACAAAGAACGCGGAGTGAGTGAACACTCGTTTGCAATATAATGGGATTGAGATATTGCTACAAGAAAACGGTTTTTAAATTGTTTTGAATAGAACAGCCGACCCTCACCCCAGCACGCTCCCAAAGGGCGAGGGGGTCGATGCAAAACGCACCTCTCCGTCAAAGCTTCGCTTTGCCACCTCTCCTTGAACAAGGAGAGGAAAAATAGGCAACTTTGCTGCTGCTTTCTGGATTCTTCACTTCACTACGTTTCGTTCTATTAGATTTGTATTTAGAATTTTATTAAAAGATAAGAATTATTTAATTTGTA
>CAZOOR010000035.1:0-26627 GCA_964581505.1 uncultured Hyphomicrobiales bacterium | reverse complement strand
CCGCAGGCACCCCCTCCGAAGGGGGACATATTCGGCTTGATGTGTCGGGCTTGGCAATAGGGAGTGTTTATCGCTGAAAAAATGTTAATGGTTATTTGTTTGTTTTTTTGAAAATAGATTTTTCAGAATACTCTGCATCTGCCGAAGATTTGTTATTAATTTTTTCTTGCGAACAATCAAATCCGAAAGTTCTTTGTACATATCCTCATTTATTTCTTTAGCAATTGGTAAGATGTATTTTTCGGTTTCATCAATATAGCGTGATATAAATTCATAATCGAAAATATCAGTATTGATGTCCGTCAAATTACTTATTCTATCGGCAAGTTTGATTATTTGTGATTTTTCGGAACCCTCGTCCCGAATTCTCCGTAAATATTCGATTTTCGATTCATCAGGACTGTGTGTTAATTCCCTGACGATAGTTAGCACTTCGCTACCCTCTGTATCGGCATTCAGTATAATCTGCTGGTCTGTCTCCGGTACATCTTCGAGCAGGTCGTGAATTACTGACGCCTTTAATATAATGGAGTCAACAATTTTGTAATCGACTAGAATGCCAAGTGTAGCCATCATGTGCCTAAACTGATTGCCACCGATTTTACGGGGTACTCCAATTAGTGCGGTAGCTTTCTGTATATATGGGGTCAAAGTTACTGATGCAAGCTCTTCGAGATTATTTTTTGCCATATATTTTCCCATTCATTTATTTACTTAAACGCAGTTTAAAATAAGAATAATTGTTGAATAATTACTAATAAATTTATTAATTTAGTTTTTTGTTTTAATCACTAAGCGAAAATTATGAAGAAATTTCTATTAACATTACTTATTGTTGGGTTGGGTCTCCATTTTTCGGCTTCGGCTCAATCAAATATTCTGTCAGGTGCAAATATATCCGGCAATTTCCAGTTCGATGCACAAACATATAAGCAGGATACATTAATCGGTGCAGATAAAGTATCGCAAACTGTATTATCAAATACTTGGTTCAGGCTAAACTATGACTTGGGTGGCTTCTATGCCGCATTCAGATATGAAGCATATCTCGACCCGATTCTCGGTTACGACCCGCGATTGAAGGGCAACGGTTTTGCTTATCGTTCTATGGGATACAAGAATGATTTTATTGACGTTGTAGCAGGTAATTTCTACGGACAGTTCGGTAGCGGTTTGATTTTCCGTTCCTATGAAGAGCGTCTGCTCGGGTGGGATAATCCGCTTGATGGTGCTAAGGTTACTCTAACGCCGACCGCAGGTATTGAACTAACCGGTCTTGTCGGCACAATGAGGACATATTGGAAGCAGTCGAACGGGCTAATTCGCGGCGGCGATATGAATGTTTATACAAATGATTTGTTCGGCTTTATGCCCGATGATATTGTTTGGAACTTCGGTGCTTCGTTTGTCAGTCGTTATCAGAAGGATAATAGCTCTTTCCTCAAACTACCCGAGAATGTCTTTGCTTGGACAGGACGCACAAGTTTGAATTACGATATTTTTTCTTTGAACGCTGAATATGCTTATAAAGAGAACGACCCGAATGCAACAAATAATTATTCCTATAATCCGGGAACGGCTTTGTACCTCACAGGTGCCGTCTATCCAAAGGGATTGGGTGTAAATTTCTCTTATCATTATTTGGATAATATGGATATGCGTACAGACCGCGATGCTGTCGGACAGAAATTGCAAATGAATTTCATTCCGCCGCTTTCCAAATTATATACTTACAGAATGCTTACTATGTATCCTTATGCCACACAGTTCAATGGCGAAGCCGGGCTACAACTGGAATTGACTACAAGTTGGCTGAAAAAATTATTTAATGATAAGAAAAATGCCGACCTAATGATTAATTATTCGCTCATTAAAAGTATTGACACTAATCATATTGATAAATATACATATAATACTAATTTCGGCACTTGGGGTGATGATTTGTTCTATCAGGAATTTATTGTTGAGTTCGACAAATCATGGTCGAGGAAATTCCAAACGAAAATGCTCTATGCCAATCAGATATATAATAAAGATGTTCTGGAGAGCGAGGGTGCGACTAAATACGGAAATATGCACATAGACATTGTTGTTGTCGAGGCTCTAATCAAAGTGGCAAGAAGGCATACATTGCGGCTTGATGTTCAGCATCTTTGGTCTGCTCAGGATTCCAATTTCGTCCATTCGGACAGACGGGACGGCAATTGGATTTTTATGCTGGCTGAATACTCGGTTTCGCCGCACTGGTTCTTCTCGATAATGAACGAATATAATTATAATAATCCGCATGAGGATTATCGCTTGCATTATCCGTCTGCAAGTTTTACTTATTGTAAAAAAGCAACACAGATTTCCTTCTCCTTTGGTAAACAAAGAGGCGGGCTAATATGTGTCGGTGGTGTTTGCCGTCCCGTGCCTGCATCGAACGGTATGCGGCTTAGTGTAACTACTTCTTTCTAAATTTGTTATATATATGAGTATATTAACAAATTTGCCGAGAGTTAGTTATGAATTACTTTGTTTATGTCTTGTCCGGCAGAGACAGCAAAGCGTTTTATGTCGGATTGACAGATGACTTGATGAAAGGAATTTACGAAAGCAAATCGAAGTTCGAGCGGAATTTCGGCATTAAGTCGAAGAAACTATTGCATTATGAAATATTTGACGACTTGAGCGAGGCTCGCACAAGGAGAAATCAGCTCAAGAAATCGCTCTTTAAATTACAGTAATTGATTAATTAATTTTTAAAAGGCTATGAAAAACATATTAAAATCATCTCTTGCAATTGCATTTGTATTGTCTTTTCTATTATTTTCTTGCGATGTGATTTCCCCGCCTTATGAAGAGAAAGGCAAACCAAACGTTGATACGAACAAGTACAAACGCAATGTACTACTCGAAGAATACACAGGCGCTAAATGCGGTAACTGTCCCTCTGCCGCCGAGCTGGCGACTACTCTGCACGAACATTACGGCGATAGATTGGTCTTGATGACCGTACACGCAGGCGGCTATGCAAAACCGAAAGGAACAAAATATTCTTACGACTTCCGAACACCGGAGGGCGATGAATACGATTCTTTCTTTGGCAATTCCAAAGCGGGTAACCCCAACGGTATGATTTCGCGGGTAGGTTATTCGCAAGACCATATCAAACGTAAAGGCGACTGGGAAGCGGCTATTAAAAATGTTCTTTCCGAAAAAGCGAAATTGGTTATTGATTTAGATGCAAGCTACACTGCAAGCAGTAAAGAAATTTCCGTTGATTACAAAATAGAATATGTAGCAAACGGAAACGCTAATGACAATTTTGTGATTTTAATTGTTGAGGACAGCATAATCAAATATCAAACGGACTATCGCAAGCATCCGTCCGATATTCCCGATTATGTACATATGCACATTTTACGGGCATCTATTAACGGCGCTTGGGGGCAACCGCTAAATGCTCAGGGTATTAACAAGGGTGATAAATTTGAAGATAATGTAAAATACACTATCCCCGCAGGAAAAGACTGGGTGCCGAAGCATCTCACTATTATCGCTTTTGTATATGACAAAGACGATAGCTACGAAGTGTGGCAAGTGCAACAAGCCCATCTGAAAATAAAATAAGTGCAAGAATAGACAAAATAGCCTTCCGAATGTTCTGAACTTTCGGAAGGTTTTCCTTTTTAGGCGCCTCTATTAGCTAGCTGCAATTACAAGCAATTAATAAAAGGTAAAATAGTTTTGTGTATGTAACAAAATTTGTTTATTTTCGTTTAATAATATATATTATCAAATAAGAAACGGATATTAATAATGATAGCAGAAAAAGAAAATATTAAAACAACTACGGAACGCTATGAGAAGCTTATACGTATTCTTGGGAAAAAGTATATTAAGTCGGATATCGAAAGTCCTTTTGATTTTATAACAATTGCCTCCAAAGGATTAAATTCTAATATTATTCTCAATTTTAAAAAATATTTTGAGATTTCGCGTGGCTTTACAGCAGATTTGTTAAATATTTCCGAACCTACTATTTACAGATGGATTAAGGGGAATAAAAAATTAGATAAAAATTATTCAATACAACTTTTTGAATTAGCCGAGTTATTTCTTTATGGATTTGAAGTTTTTGAAAATAAAGAAAACTTCTTCAAATGGCTCGAGCTACCTAATACGGCTTTTGGTGGTTTGGAACCAAAGGAATTATTAGAACTACCCGGAGGTATATCTAAGGTTAAAGACTTGCTGGGAAGAATTGAATATGGAGTGTACAGCTAAGCCATAATGATTGTATATAGAATAACTAAAAGTAAGAGGGCGGCGGATATTAGTGGGTATGGTGCGGCTGTTTTTCCGGGAAGATGGAATAAAAAAGGAATGTTTGTTTTATATACGGGAGAAAGTAAAGAAATAGCACTACTCGAAAACTTAGTCCATATCCCCCCAATGATGACACCGGACTTAGATATTTTGAGCATTGAAATTCCTGATGACTCAATAACCGTATTAACTCCAAATGATTTGCCGCCAAACTGGCATCAATTCCCTGCTCCGACAGTGCTTTCCGATATTGGTAAAAATTGGGTAGATGAGGGTAAATCATTAGCGTTGAAGGTGCCAAGTAGTATAATACACTCAGCATATAATATTATTCTTAATTGTAAGCATAAGGATTATCATAGAGTAAAAATAATTAGTCAAAAGAAATTTTATTTTGATTCAAGATTACGCAAATAATGCTTTTGCTAACATCAAAATATCATTCAACAGATGTCCGATAAATTATACTAAATGTCGCTCATAGAACTGCTCCCTATTATACTGAAACGTTGAGTGCCAATCAACTACTCTAAGCATATTGCTAATACTACATTTCAATTGCTTTGCGAATAAATCCATTGGAGCGTTCCAACATTTGCTTTGCCTCTGTAACATCAACACCTGCAATAAGCATCACGAGTGCAGTCTTGACGTGTCCGCCGCTTCTGTCCAGATATTCTGCCGCTTCATCATATTGCACGCCGGCAATTTCCATAAGTATTCGTTTTGCTCGTTCTTGCAATTTAGCATTTGTCAATTCCAAATCTACCATTACATTTTCGTAGGTTTTTCCAAGCCGCACCATTGCGGCGGTCGTTAGCATATTTAACACTAATTTCTGTGCAGTACCGGATTTCATACGGGTCGAACCGGCGATAACTTCCGGACCTACTATCGGACAAATATAAATATCAGCCTTGATACCAAGTTCCAGCAGTGTGTTGCGTCCTGATGTAGAAATAATAATGGTCGTACAGCTACGGCGATTTGCTTCGTCCAGCGCCCCCTTAACAAATGGAGTTCTCCCTGATGCGGCAATACCACAAACAATATCCGGCGGCATTATGTTCCGCACAATTATTTCCTTGGCGCCATTTTCCGGCAAGTCTTCCGCTCCTTCCTGCGCCCTAAAAACCGCCTCTCGTCCGCCGGCAATTACGCCTTGCACCATTTCGGGGGCTGTGCCATAAGTCGGCGGGCATTCGGAAGCATCAACGATACCGAGACGTCCACTTGTACCCGCACCGAAATAGAATAGATGTCCACCCTTATTGAAAGCATCGGTTATGGCATCAACAGCGAGCGTAATATTTGGTATTTCTTCCCTAACTGCCGCCGCAACTTTTGCGTCCTCATCGTTTATCATTGTCAATATTTCTTCTGTTGTCGCAAGGTCAATATCGCGAGTCATCTCATTTTTCTGCTCGGTCGGCAGTGATGCAATTTCCTTGAAAAATTTATTTTCCGGCATATTTTCTCTCAATTAATTCAAGAGAAATACAAGCGAAAATCAAGCCAAAAGAAAAGAGCAATACAATTGTTATGTATTGCCCTAATAAATCGAATGTTTATATATAGTATTATCTCCTATGTTGATGCCTGATATTTACGGTTAAATTTATTAATATACCAAGTCCGAAGTTAATTACCTGAGGATTATATTGCTTTTGTAAATATGCTTTTTGGAATGTGTCATTTGTGAATTTGATTTCTTCTTCGGTTAAATCGTTCAGCATTGTTGTTTCGTACTCTGCAAAAATATATAATGATACAGGACTCATCGTATTTATTATCAATTTAAACCCGGCATAAACGCCAAACCCGAGCATTTCCCCGCTCTCTTAATATATGTTGTCGTAGTGTTATTTTTGTAATATATTACCTTATCGCTCGGAGAACTAAAATTTTTATTGCCTACAAAAAAATATGGTATCAAGTTCATTGTTTCGCTTATTGGAACTTCGAGCGACAACCCCAAATAGTAGCTAAATGAAGAATAATTATCGTCCAAATACTTTGTGCTATTATTTGAATTGGTTAATAACGAGGCATCTAATGCTTTGCTATATAGATTGTTATCACGTGGATAATACTTATAAGAAAGTTTTACATCTAAACTCAAATATGGTAGAAGGGCGGTGCTTAATTCAAAATATGGTCCTTTGCATTGCGAGGCAAAACCCGCACTTGTATTATTATAATCGTTCTCCGCAAAATCGCCCAGTACATAACCATCGAACCAGCCAAAACCAACTGATGAATATAATGCTTTTGTAGTTTTCGGAAGAAATAATAATGCAAAAAGTAGCAAAACAATTATTCTGCCAATGTAATAATTCCTTTTCATATTAGTACCTGTGTAATTTGTTAAACAATAACTGTCAATTTATTTTACAATAATTAGATATTATAATACAAAATAAGCGATATATAGATAGTATATGTAATAATAATTAACCTGTAATGATATGCAAAATAAAAGAGATACAGGAATAGTGTATTGTGTCCGGCATATACTATTAATTATATATTTGTATATTCATAATAACATATATCCAAAACTAAGCCAAAAATGTAGTTAGTGCTTATGAATAGCAACAGTAAATTAACCGCACCCTGAAGGATGCGGCTGGATATTCAGCAATTAAATAGAGATCGCCTTATTAGGCAACATCTTTTTTATTAAAAAAATAATTAATTGTTTATCTGCTAATAAGCATTCTTGTTATTATTTTTCTTGAGTTAAGTTGAGTTACGATGAAGTACAATCCTGTTGCTAATCCTGATGCATCGGCAGTAAAGACTGTTTCTCCCAGTGGAACTCTGCCAGAATAAATATCTGAAACTTTATTGCCGATAATGTCGGTAATAGATATATTAATTGGAGTATTAATACTATGATTTATATTCAATCGTATGTTGAATTTGTTTCCGGTAATAGGATTGGGTAATATCTTAATAGTACCGAAATCATTCTTCCACTCTTCTACATCAGATTGATTTTTAATCTCACCCATCATTCTAATCTCAAAATTCGGGTCATTAAGAGCATCACATTCAATAATTATTTTTCCTTTATAGATGCGGGCTTTTTCAGACACAGCCGCAAACTTAACTTTGATAATCGTTGAGTCGCCGGGCTTAACAAAGAAAGGTGTACGCATTACTTGTGCAAAAGTAAAGAAATCATGGTCTCTCATCGAAGCATCCATCTTACAAGTTTGCACGGTTAATTCATTTTCACCTTTATTGTAAAAAGTCAAATTAACCTTCTTGCTGCGACCCTTACGCAATTTGCCGAAATCAATCATTTTACCATAATTTGTCGAAACCTTAGGTCCTGTAGTTTCCTGTCCGCCCGTACCCACACAATTTATATCTTTGATATTACCGGTTGCGGAATTAGAATGGATGGACAATATAACGGCATAGTTATTTTTTTTCTTTGGAGTGAAACTCACTTTCATTTTGTGCGACTCTCCTGATTTTAGCTTAACAGGAGTATCACCGGATTTGATTTCACCTTCGGTAATTTTGAAAGCGTCATCAGGATTATCGAAGAAAGATGTACCCGTAATAACCAATTCTTCTTTTCCTATATTATTAATAACAAGTGGCAAAATTCGTGTTGAACCAATCTTAACTCGCTCAAAATCCATATTTACTGGATCCAATTGAAGAACGGCACCATCAGGCTTTATATTGCCCAAAGTCCAAAACATACATCTATACAACAAACTACCGCGAGGAATTTCGCCTGCAAATGCTTCAAAACCTAAAGCGTAAAGCACAATACGAGATTTGCCTATTTCCGTTCTTGTTGCAACAATAGTATCATTCCTTTCAAGACCGTCATGATAAATAAAATGCTCCACCTGATAATATTTATTCTTATCTTTTGTGAAAAACACATCAAGACTCATCAGATTAGCCAGAGGGTCCCAACCGTTGTATCTCATATTGCAACCCTTGCGGATTGATTTCCCAATCGGGTCGCCAAAATGTCCATGAATGACAAAACTCCACCAAGTAGTAGTATTGCCTTCGACTTTATATACTTTTTTTCGCTTAATATAATTAATACCCATAGTATTCGTAAGGAAATTAATAGTTTCTGGGTCTTTATCACTACCTGCCGGTGCCAATGCTTTATAGAGTATTTGTCTTCCTGTGATTAGAACATTTTTACCTGCGGCAATCATTTCTTTAATCTTTTTAATAACCGAGCTATTACCCGATTTATAACTTAATGGTTTGTCGCCCATAGTAAAAATAGCCAAATCAAAATCCGTTATCTTATGCTGAGCAAAAGTAGCATCGCTAAAAGGTACACTTAACAAATGCGGAGCATAATCGACTAATCCGTTATATTTTTGAAAATTCTCCAAATATGCAGTCTGTGCAAATGTTGGGTCCAAATTATTGAAAAATATATACTTCTTGTCTTCGCCATTCATTTGTAACGAAGAAATAATCGCAAATAAAATTATAAAGAAAGATATTTTTGATAAATGTAATTGTGATTTCATTAGTTCCTCCATAATAAATTTTAATCTTTTCCAATTAATAATTATAATTTAAATAATTTTTCTACAATAACGAAAAATATTTTTTATAAAAAAGAAAGCCGGACATAAGCCCGGCTTTCAGAAACTCATAATTTAATGAGAATTATTTTGCAATAATCATTGGTGTTGTTACAGTTTTTCCGTTAATTACGCCAACTACAAGATAGGAACCTGATGCAATGTCATTTACATTTAAATTGCAATAATATGTTCCGGCAGTCAAATTATCGGAAACCATCTGTTTAACAACTCTACCGTAAACATCAGAAAGATAAATTTGAACATTACCAACTTTCTTGGAAAGAACTGTATATTTAATTGTTGCATTATCATAGACAGGGTTAGGTGAAATATTGAATGTAAGATATCTATTATCAGTAAGTTTGCTGTTATTATCATCTACACCAGAAGTTCCTTTGGCAAACAGCCAATCAAGAATTCTACCAATCAATTTATTCTTCACTGTTCCATCTTTGATGGCCGAGATACTGAAAGAAAGATACACTGCTCTTGATTTTCCATTAATTATTCGTACTCCTCCAACCTTATTTTTTTTATTATCAAAATATAGAAATGGTCTTGCTTTTGGAGCAACGGATTTAATATTTTCTGTAGCGTGAACAAAAGGGTCTGTTTTAATAGTTGAAAAATCGTTTATTGTGAAATCTAATCCGTTACCAATCGGGTCGTTCTTAATTCCTTTTGCATTAAATTTAACAATACCGATAGGAATTTCTATATTATTTTCTTTTTTTAATGAAATTCTCCATTCAGGAATACCGTTTACAGAAATACCAAGAGTATTACTTAAAAAATCTTTCCATTTTGGTTCAGTGTCATCTTTACGCTCCGGTGTAAAAGCATTATACAGCTCAACTTCACCTGTAATTATAATTTTTTTACCTTTCTCAACCATTGCTTTCAATGACTTTGCGGTTTGTTTAGAGATACTGGCCAATTTACTAGTCATCAATCCTTTATGAAAAAAATCATAAGACAACATAACCAAATCAAAATTATTCTCCATCGGATAATGCTCAAGAATATCTTTCTTTAAAGGTACAACTGCATATTTGGAAGCAAATTTTGAATTAGCAGATAGACTTTTAATAAGAAAGAATGCCCTGAAGTCGTTATCAATATAAACAGCATATTTTGTTACTTTTGACAATACATTGATATCAATATTTTTTTTATGTGTGTAATATTTTTTTGAAATAGGCTCAGTGAAAATTTTGATATTTGCAAAACCGGCTTTATTATGTGGAGAAATACTGATATTGACAACTTGCGTACCTTTTGCCGGTATTGTTATTGATTTCTTATTTATTTCCACTTTCCAGCCGGCAGGAATAAAAGATCTAGTTGTATCTATCTTAACTTTTAAAGGTTCATCATATAAATTTTTAATTTTTATTTCTTTTTTCGATATAGCCCAACCATCAATTTGCAAGTATTTATTATCAATTGATAGTGGCGCTGTCAATACTTTTTTCAAATTATGTTCTGCTTGCAAAACATCTTTATTAGCATCATCTTGAATAAATGCCGCAATGTAGATATATTTTTTATTCCAAGAACTTTTTAACTTGAACGATTGCTTAAAAGTTTTTGTTTCGTTAGCTTTAATGCTAAAATCAATACCTTTATAGTCCGGTAACATCTTTCTTGCATTCCAATAGAACTCTCTCTCTCGGTTGATAGCATTATATTTAACATAATACTCAAGAACTTGAATCCTTAATTTTTTACCGGTAATTTCTTTTGTACTATTAATAGTTATGGTTACTTCGTCGTCATTTCCATTTCTTTTTTCTTCAATTGAAATAGTAAGCGGTGATGTTTTGCCGACAATTTTTGATAAATCTGTTTCTTCAGGTTTTTTTAAATTTAATTCACTACCATTAAATAAAGCTTGTGGTACACCCTTAATGCCATAATATTCATTAATTCTACCATTCATTAACGTAGGATTATCTTGATAAAACGGGTCTCTTTTAGAATAGGAAGAATGGTACACGATAGGTACCAATATCGTCAAATTGTTGAAAACCCATTCTTGAAAATTCGGATTTAGCATAGCGCAAGGACCACAAGCAGTGCTTGTAGCTTCCTCAATTAATCCTTTCCGTGGGGAATCTGCTAATGTGTTTAACGAAAGTATTACTGTAATGACAAACAATAATAATACATAAAATTTCTTGTTCATTTTTTCCTCAATAAATGTTAAAAATAATTCGATGTCCGTATTGGACTACATCTAAACAACACATCATAAGGGAAAAATGTTACAAATAATTTTAAAATATTATTTAATTTTTGCTAATATTATATTAAATATTAGCATTAACACCTTATTATATATATAAAAAAGAAAGCCGGACATAAGCCCGGCTTTCACAAACTCATAATTAATGAGAATTATTTTGTAATAATCATTGGCATTTTGGCAATTGAACCATTATGCTGTGCAATTATTACATAAGTACCCGAACTCAATGACGATGTGTCGAAATCAAGTGTATGCGTACCCGATGATACAGAACCTGACAAGAAGTTCCTTACAACTCTACCGTTCAAATCAACAAGATACATCTCGAATGAACCTGTATTATTAGTATTCAATGTGTATGTAATAATACCTTTTGCACCCATAGGATTAGGTGTAGCTTTTAAGGTAATTGCACCATCTATACTTGTTACTTCTTCCGGTACACCCGTTGTAAATCCTTGTCCATCTACTCTAACAGTAAATTTACTGTGGTTTGTAGCGTTAGACTCAACAACAACATCAGCTGTATAAAGTTTTGCAGATGTAGGTTTAAATTTAACCGTTATAGTAATATCTTTACCCGGCTCAATCTTAGTTGCCTCATTGCCCGTTACAAAAGTAAATACATTGTCATCATTATTTTCAAATTTAATCTTTGAAATAATAATATCTTCTGTACCTTCATTTAGTA
This sequence comes from uncultured Hyphomicrobiales bacterium, assembly GCA_964581505.1. Taxonomy (GTDB): domain Bacteria; phylum Bacteroidota; class Ignavibacteria; order Kapaibacteriales; family UBA2268; genus CAZOOR01. Next base: position 14,782 of record CAZOOR010000035.1, on the reverse strand, counting down.
TAACTACGTCCCCTATTTTGCCTTTGCCGTTTTTTTCAACTCTGCCGAAGTCTAAAACTTTCTTACGTGAAGCAATAATAGGACCTTGTGTCGAAAGTCCCTTTCCTTTTATATCAACTATATTCTCAGAGTTTTCAGTTGAATTTGATTTAATTGTAATCATTCCGTCGTACTGCTTTGCTTTTTTCGGAGAAAAGCTTACAACTACATTATGGGAACTACCCGGAGCAATTGTTATCGGTGTAGTATTACCTGATTTAAATGTGAAAACACCATCAGGGTCATAATCTGAATCCATAGATATTTCCTTGATAGTCAAATCTTTATCACCAGTATTGGAAAGTGTTAATGTTTGTTCGTCAGTTTTATTAATTTTCACCTCGCCGAAAGCAAGTTTTGTAGAACTAAATTTAATTTGAGGCCCAACAGTTGAAGAACCGGAAGAGAAGAGCCAATCAAGAATCTTGCCCATAAACTGGTTTCTTTGGGTTGTATTCTTGATAGCTTCAAATCCAAATGTAAGAAATACGGCTTTTGATTCGCCATTCTCAATTCTTACACCACCTGTCTTTGTTTTGTCATTATCGTAATATAAAAATGGTTTTGCTTTCGGATTAAGAATTTTAATAATATCAGTTAAAATAATAAACGGGTCGTTGCCATGAGTGTAATCATTTAATGTTAAATTAATACCATTACCAATGGGGTCACCCGAAATACCCTTAGCATTGAATTTGATAATTCCGGTTATCTTATTTTGGCTATTGAGTCGCACTCTTAGAACGGAATTATTTGCATATCCAATACCCAATGTTTGAGTTAAAAAACTCTTAGCTTCGGGGTCAGTAGTATTCTTTGTAGAAGATTGAAGATTATGTTCTCCTGTAATTAATATTTTCTTTCCGGCTGTAACCATTGATTTTAAAGATCTAGCTAACGACGAAGAATAACCGGTTCTGGTATAAGTCAAATAATCTCTATGCCAAAAATCGTAAGATAATACAACCAAATCAAATTTTTCATTCATAGGATAACTCTTGAGAATATCCTTTGACATTGGTATAGCCGCCATTTTGGAGCCATATTTTAAATTACCTGCAATTGCCCGTAATGCTAAACCTGCATTATCATTGATGCCAATAAAAAATGCATATTTTGTTTCGTTTGATAACACGCCGATATTAGTATTTGTTTTATGTTTTAATGGATTAGAAGTAACAGGCTCAGCAGCAATATGTACAATCGAAAATCCTGCATCATCATTTGAATTGACTTTTAATTGAACTTTCTTCGTACTTTTCGCAGGAATTGTAATTGAGGGAGTTGAAAGTTGCGCCTTCCAACCAGATGGTATAAAGCTGTTTTTCGTATCAATCGACAATTTTACTTTTATACTCTTTGAATTTGTGTTTTTCACTTCAATATCTTTCGATAGAGAACTTGAAGCATCAATTGCCAAATACATTTTATCAACAAAAAGATAAGGAACAACTACCTTCAAGTTATGCTCGGCTTGTAAAACATTTTTATCCTCATCGTCCTGAATAAAGGCGGCAATATAAATCTGATTCTTTTTCCAAGTACTTTTTAAATTAAATGTTTGCTTAAATTCCTTTGTTTCACCAGCACCTATGCTAAAATCTATACCGTTGTGGTCGGGTAACATCTTTCTTGCAATCCAATAAAATTCCTTTTCCTTATTAGGCGCATTATATCTAATAAAATATTCAAGCACTTGTATCCTCAATTTTTTACCTGAAATTGCCTGTGAACTATTGACAGTAACAGTAACTTCATCACTATTACCGTTTCTTTTTTCCTTTATAGTAATGGTTAGGGGTGATGTTGAACTTCTAATACTTGATAAAAAAGAAGCAGGATGATTGCCCACAATTATTTTACTACCATTTAATAATCCGTATGGAACTCCTATTTTATCAATTCCATAATAATCCTTTATTCTGGCTCTCATTAATACAGTATTTTCTGTGTAAAATGGGTCATTTGCACCGGGCCACCAAGCATGGTAAACAACTGGAACCAATACGTCTAAATTGTTAAAAATCCATTGCTGAAAGCTTGGATTCCGATATGCACAAGGAGCACAACTTGTATTTGTTGCCTCCTCAACTAATCCCTTACGAGGTGAATCCGCCAGGGTATTTATCGTAAAAAATAATGTAACGATAAAAAGTAATAATCCGTACATTCTCTTACTCATAAAATCCTCCAAAAAGTGTTTATTAAATAATTATTAAAAGTTATCCAGTTTCAATAAGAATAACATATCAGCAAATAGTAAAGTTACAAAAAATTTCAAAAAAAATAAATATTTATTTACATTATTAATGATTTTTTTATCTTTTTATATATATTTTTCGAAAATATTCATAAAATTATAATTTTTCGACTGATATTGCGTTCATTTCATTTTAATAATACAATTAAAACAATTATGAATTATTCGGGTTCGGTAGAGATAGACCAAAAAAAAGTAACAACACTCCGTTTGAAAGAGATGAAAAAAGTCGGCAGAAAAATTTCCTGCCTTACTGCTTATGATGCACTATTTGCAAAAATTCTTGATGAATCCGGTGTGGATTTAATTCTTGTAGGCGATTCGCTTGGCAATATAGTTCAAGGGCATGAAACTACACTTTCCGTCACTCTCGAAGATACGATTTATCATACAAAGGCTGTTGTAAACGGGGCAAAACGCCCTTTGGTTATTGCCGATATGCCATTTATGACTTATCAGGTCTCTGCCGACGAGGCATTCCGCAATGCCGGCAGACTGATGAAAGAAACAGGTTGCTCGGGTGTAAAGCTCGAGGGTGCTTCCGAATCCATCATTAAAGCTGTCAAAAGAATGACAGAAGCCGGTATTCCCGTGATGGGACATCTTGGCTTGACGCCGCAAAGTATCAATAAATTTGGCAGCTATCGCGCCCGCGGTAAAGACCCGCAAGAAGCCGAGCAGATTTTCAATGATGCTCTGGCGCTCGAACAAGCAGGCGTCTTTGCCATTGTAATTGAAAAAATTCCAGCATCGCTTGGAAAAAAAATCACTACCGCTCTCGAAGTACCGACTATTGGTATTGGAGCAGGTCCTGATTGCGATGGGCAAATATTGGTCTATTCCGATATGCTCGGTCTTACCGTAGAGTTCAATCCGCGATTCGTAAGACGCTATGCACACCTCTATGACGAAATACGCAGTGCAGTCGCAAATTATACAAAAGATGTTATTGATAACACTTTTCCGTCCGAAGATGAAAGCTACCGATGAAAGCATTTGTAATATATATTACTACTACATTTATATTGTTGCTATATTCTTGTGATGATAATCTGGCACACAATCCGGGCGACATAGTATTCCCTGACAGCAATATTAGTTTTCAGTCACATGTTCAGCCGGTCATTATGTACACTTGTTCATATACAGGTTGCCACAGCGTCAATGCCCAAGCCGGTGGAATACATCTTACAGATTATTTTTCATATTCAACTGCACTATCCGGCGGTTTAATTGTCCGCGGCAATCCTAATGGCAGCAGATTGGTGCAGATTATCGAAAATCCTGCTTATCACCAACCATTTATAATATGGAAATTAAACAACAATCACAAAAAAGGTATTCGAAAATGGATTGAAGAAGGTATTAAAAACAATTAACATTAAATTTTAGATAGTAGCCATTTTTCACTATTCCATTATTTTATCTGTATTTCTTGCAATTTGATTTTTACATAATTTTTTTTTATTATATATTTGTTAATCCGTTTTGAAACAAATAGATTATTTATTAATATTGAGAAGGTGTAAATATGAAAAAAACATCACTGCTTATTCTTGCTGTATTTACTGCAATGTTCTTTATCTCATCTTGTGGTGAGCAAAAGAAAATTGTTGAGATTAACGAATTGGATACCTATAAAGACCAAGTTACTGGATTTGCGATAAAATATCCAAAGAATTGGAAATCCCACAATAACCTCGGCGAACGCTTTCTTTCTTTGACTACAAAAGATGCTATCGGTAGATTTAAAACTTATTCCACCGAAGGAGTTGCGGGTGCAAAAATTGATTTTCAGGTTATTAGATTGACAAATGGTCAGACACTTGATACCATAATGAGTAAAAAATATTTCCAGTCTAATATCTATTCGGCGCCGGAAAAAGTAAAAATTGATGGAGTTGAAGGATTTAAACAGACCTACAAATTCCCTCTTGCAGATGGACAATTTGAAGGTGAGATATACTATGCGCAAAAGGATTCGAATCTTCTTGCTGTGATTAATTTTGAAGCATTTGCAGACCTGTTTGATACTTATCGTCCTAAATTCAAAGAAATTCTTGCTTCGGTAGTATTACCGGTAATTAAAGATGTGAAATCTGATACAATCAAGCAAATACAGGAAGCAGACCCTCCATCACAAAATTTAGTTACATATAATGGCAGCGGATTTTCTATCAAAGTGCCTGACAATTTTGACGTTAAAAAACCAAACAATAGCTCCTATAAGTTCGAGGGCGAACGCCGCGGCGATTGCTATATTATGATTGATATTACCGATGCTTCCAAGCAAAGCAATTTGGATAAAATTGTTAAGGACAACAAAGCTAAATTTGGCGGCAAAGACGCAAAATCTACTTCACTAGGTGGGCAAAAGGCTTATGTATTCCAATATTCTCCGGGTGGTAGAATTAGCAGAAAAGCATACTTTGCAGTCAAGGATAAAAAGCTTTACAGAATTATCGTTGATTGGAACAGAGTGGAAGACAAAGACTTGTTCATTCCGGTTTTCAACAAATGTGTCGCTTCTTTTAAATTCAAATAATTTGCAATAGCAATTAATTATGTTTAAATTTGGGTCGGTAAGTTTGTACCGACCCTTTTTTTATTATTTGCCGGAGGAACAAAATGAAAACTGCATTGAAAACCACTTTACTAATAATGCTTTTTTATACTTCTGCCCTCATAGCACATCCTGACGATATTTATTGGAGTAAATCATTCGGCATTCCTTCGACCGATGAGGTTCGCTCTACTTTGATTGACGGCGATTATGTTTACTATAATGAATTCGGGGCATTGGTCAGGTGGGACAATAGAACAAAATCAAATAAAATATTGGGACTTGCAGGAAGCGGAGTTGTTTATACAATTGTAAAACATAAGAATTATATTTATATTGGCGGTAGTTTTGAACATTTTGCCGGAACAGATGCAAATTTTATTGCACGCTGGGACGGTAACAAATGGGAGAAAGTCGCTTCTGGTATTAACGGAAAAGTATTGACTATTTGCTTCGATAATAACGACAACCTTTGGATTGGCGGTATATTTAAAAAAATTGAGGGTAAAGATTCTCCATATATTGCTTATAGAAAAAACGGCAAATGGCAACAACTGCCCGAATTGAACAATCAAGTTCGCTCTATTATTAATGTAAATGGGGATATTTATGTTGGTGGCGATTTTTCTATTTAATTACATTTTCACAAACTCATACATTTTCCCTCCTTTTGTGTCAACTGTTTTTAGCGTTTGACAATTTAGGAGGGGTGGACTTGCGAAGCAAGGACGGGGTGGTGTGTTTCAAACAGCCGTAACACCCCGCCGCTACGCGGCACCCCTCTTTCAGAGGGGAACCTAAAGCCAAACAGCCGACCTAAAACCGCATCTTTTAAGGTGCGGTTTTATATTATGCCTTTGCCTATATTTCCTTGCCTATCATATTACCTGATGACGATAAACTTGTGAGTGAATACTTGCCCTGTTGATGAGAATAAAATAAAGTAGTAGTTGCCATTTGCAAAATTAGTCATATTGATATTCCAATCATTTTTCCCATTTATGAAATTGCGACTATCGCTCTGTACGAGCGCACCGTTTGCAGAATAAATTGATATTGTGCCTTTTGTGGCGGCAGTTGATTTTATTACGAGCGATAAATCTCCTTCGGAGATAATGCTGTTTTTCAGTCTTAATGAAATCTTACCGGTTAATATCAAGTGCATCTTTGCAATCGGATGGCAAACAGGAATAATTTCGAGCGAGCCGTTATGCTTAGATATTTGTACGACTTTGTCAGTATATATTTTGACATTTGAAAATGTTAAATCGGTTTTATTAGGACTTGACGGATAAGTAAACCCTTTGATATTAAGCTTTTTCCCGTCAGTTAGGAACATTGTATCAGCAAATTGCTTTGGAATGTGCAATTGAACAAATCCGGCACGAAGAGATGACGGTATCTGAATTATTTCCGTATTACTGACATAATAAACTTGCAATGGGTTAAATAACCACTTATCAAATGACAATTGAATTAGCATACTATCGGGACGGAATTTCGGGACAGCTTTGTCTAAACTTATACTAATTGTCAGGTCTTTATTTGGATATGATATATAGTCGCGTATCGATAGATTAATATCATATACTTCTTCGCTAACAGATGAATTGAGCAAAGCAAATGCCTTATAATCGCATATTGAAGAATAGTATATATTCAATGAATCCAGATATTTACCCGGTCTTTTGCCAATAAATAATATGGGGAAAGTAGTCGAACTGTCTTGCTTGAGAGTAAACGGTAATTTGCGAGATATAATATAAATATTCGGGTTTTTTGAGACTGATAATTTATTAATAGTAAGAGCGAATTTCGAATTATTCTTTAAAGTAATATCTTTAATTAATGTATCCCCGGGCCAAACATTTATAAAATCAATTGGATTAGGCTTAATAGCAAGATTGGGTTCATTGACAGTCGCACTTAAATTAATATCAGTATGGAAAAAGTCGCAAATCCTACTTTTTAGCATAACTACAAAATGCGTAGTATTTGCGGGTGCTTTCTCGGGTGCAAAAGTAATTGTAATTTCTGCCGAGTCGGCGGGTGGGATAACCAATATCTTTTTATCTGCATAATAATATGATGCTGAGGGTTTGAATGACACATCAAGAGTATCGGCAATCATTCCTGTATTTCTATAAAGGAAAGTTCTACTAATCGGGGAATGACATCGCTCAGTTGCTCTAAATCCCGTTTTGCTCGAAAGAGGATTGATAATAGGGCTTTTATACTCTGCCGTCAGATTAATGCGTACTTCTGAAATATTATTATTCACAACTAACTCGGCATTAAAATTACCTTGATTAGGCGGTTTGAATGCTATTTCAATTTCGGAATTCTTACCTGCGGCAATGTAATAAGGAAATTTTGCTGTGTTAATCAACGAAAATCCTTGTGAGTTAGGTTCAATATATATACTATCAATCCTAGCCGGTCTTGGAGAAAGATTTCTTATTTTGAGTTTCTTCCGCTGTTCAGTCGGAATACAAGTCAGCAAACCCCAATCAAGTGCATTTACGGATAGGGCAATTTGTTTTTTACTTGATTGATAATCAATGTCGGCACATAGTTGTACGGGACAATTTGCTTCGACTTCAAAGCATATTTTTGCTCGGAGCGGATTGTCTTGTTTTGTTGAAAATACTAATTTAAAAGATTGTGTTTTATTTGCATCAATACTTTGTGGTAATGTCGGTATTAACTTTACATTCCAATTGCTTAATGGTGGAGTAAAAGAATACTTTGTAATGGTAATTTGTTCATTTCCGTTATTTGATATAGTTACTACTGCTGTATCGCTGCCATAATTGTAAACTGTCCCGCTAATCTTTTTTGGTGATATTGCTACATTGGTTTTTACAACTCTTGCTTTTACCGCAATTCGTATTTCCTCATTGCAGGGTGATGTTTTTATTATAAGTGTGTCAATAAAATTACCCGAATATTTGGGTTTGAATGTAACAAACGCCCTAAGTGTATCAAATGCACGGATTTGTATAGGATAGATATTGCTTTCCGGAATTAATTTTATTTCATTAGTAGTACTTAATATTTTAGTAATAACGGCAGGCAGATTACCTGTATTTGCAATTTTAACAAGCCTATCCACAGAATCTCCTAAGCAGATTTTGCCGAAATCAATTACAGTATCGGGCATAGAAAGCTTGGTATAGAGTAAGCCGGCTTTCAGTTTAATATCATAGGGATTTTTCTTGCCGCGGGCGCTCGTCATATCATCATTTGTTATTCGCAATTTTGCAGTATTAATACCGGGGACAGTCGGAGCATATTTAATAATGATAGTATCAGCTTCACCGGGTTTCAGACTGCGTGGTTGAGCGTATCCGCTTTTCCAAGCCGATATACTAAAACCACTTGCAGGAGCTAATATTTCCAATTTACTAATGTGTAAATCTGTATTACCTGTATTTGAAACGGGTATTTCGAGCGTTGAATAGTATTTGCATTCCGTCATTATTTCGGCATTTTCGTTCGAATTTATTATCGGCGATATGCCGTAGAATTTAATTTTGACGGTTTTACTTATATCGCAGGGATATAATATAAAATCGAAAATTGAACTCTGCCAGCCGGTGTCGGCGGGATTGATAATGAATTTAGTGTCTGTCCCCAAGCGTGATAACTTGACAGGTGGCTCGGTAGCAAGTTCAACATCAGCCGAACCGTTTCTTTCGTAGCTATTAATAAATTCATTGCTATTATTATCGCTTGTTTTCCATTTGGCGGCAACAATTTTTTTTATGCCGCATTTAGCATTATCAACAATTATTAATGTGTCTTTCGTTGTGGCGGTAGGTATTACCGCTTTTCCGTGAAGTCCGACAATTTTTGTGGGAAAGCCGGGGATTTCAATACGGAGATTTGCAGTTTTTAATCCGCTTGTTTTAGGATTAAATTCCACAATCAACATTTGTGTTGCACAAGAAGGCATTGTGAAATACGGGTCGGGTTCGAGTATTCGGAAATCATTTCTATTGGTACCCTGTAACTGCCAAGAGGCGGCAACGGAAGTAAAATTATAATTCTCCAAATAAAGGGTATCATAGCGAGCTTTAAGTATGCAACTTTCTTCGAAATCAATTAATGTCTTGCTAATATTCTGTTTTCCGGCGGCAAGTTTGTAAACCCCTTCTCCTACAAGCCAAGCCTGATTTTGACTAAGAAACCAAATGTCATCAAGTTTACTTTGCCCGATACCGCAATTTTTCAGTTGCCAAGTTCGTCCGGCGTCTGTTGTATGATATACAGCTCGATTATAACCGCAAGCCCATGCTTCTGTTGGCGAAAGTACAAATGCCCCGAACATTGGTGTACGAACATTGACATCTCGCCAAGTAGAGCCACCATTGGTAGAGAAACGCATACCGCCGTTATTAATGCCGTTGCCCGAGCAACCTATGCCCGCATAGGGGACAAGGAAGGACTGATTAAAATATGTCATTTCTTCATGCCATAAATTTGAACCGGTAGTTGCAATAACATTCCATGAGGAGCCATAATCTGATGTACGCCAAAGTTTACCGCTACTAACGGCATATCCTTGTCCTGTGGCTAATACTATTGCATCTGTGAGTCCGCTGTCGAACTCATCGCCGTTGAATAGAGACCAAGTAGAGCCGCCATTCGTTGTACGCCAGAAATATTGTCGCGAACCACCGCACCCCATTCCGAGAAGTACGCCATGATTTGAGTCGTAAAAATAAGTACCCCAATAGTGAATAGAATCCGCCGCTTGCGAGGGTTTAATGCTGAACCAATTTGCACCACCGTTTGTAGTTTTCCAAATACCCTTAACACCGGATGTATAGCCTATCTGCGCAGTAGCAAAATGAATGCTTTCGAGGTGGTCAACATTTGGAACAATACTTCCCCGCCAAGTATTGCCACCGTCAGTTGTACGTAATATCATACCCTTAAATCCGCAAATCCAGCCATAGCTGTTGTCGGACTGCAAAAAATACACATCAAGCCAGTAATTGCTGTTATATGGCACAGGAATATTATTAATTTTTTCCCAGTATTGAGAAAAAACCGGTAAGGAAAGAGTAAAGAATAATATAAATATTTTGTATTTAAATTTCAATAGAAATCATTTATGGTTTTGCAAACAATATAATAATAACAAAATAAATCGGTAAAAACAAAAAATCACCAAAGATATTTATCCTGTTATTACTATATAGTTTTAATCTCAATAAAGTTACCTGTTAGATAAAATTAATCGTCCACAACATAATGCGCTCCTCGGCTAACTCTATCTTCAAGTGTTGCCTGAGTAACAGCAAGAGCGGTCTGCACGGCATTACGCAGTTCGAGAATTTTTTCTGACATTTTTGCTTTTTGATAAAATTGGTCGATTTCCGACTGCAAATGCCTTAGAATTGTTCTGGCACGGAGCAATCTCTGACGTGAGCGAATTAAACCGACATAATTCCACATAGTATTCTTAATCAGCATCCAATCCTGAGCAATAAGCGCAGGGTCAACGGGTTCGGTTTCGTCTTCCCAAGCAAAAATTTCCGGAAAATAGTCGTCTCCTTCTTTCTTTTTGCAGGCATCATTAGCGGCATAATAGCCCCAAGTAACTGCTTCCATAAGCGAAGTGGAAGCTAAACGGTTTGCACCGTGAACGCCTGTACAGGAGACTTCGCCAATTGCATAGAGGCGTTGCAAAGATGTTCTGCCATTCAGGTTTACGCCAACGCCGCCACAAGCATAATGTGCCGCCGGTACAACCGGTATAGGCTCCCTTGTAATATTAATACCGGCATTCTTGCAATGCTCGTAAATAGTTGGGAAACGGTCTTTAATCCAGTCGGCATCTTTATGAGATATATCGAGATAGACGCAGGGATGTCCGGTTTCCAGCATAACTTGGTGGATACTTCGTGCAACAATATCACGTGGTGCAAGCTCGCCGTCTTTATGGAAATCATTCATAAATCGTTTGCCGTTAATGTCAATTAAAATACCACCTTCGCCACGGAGAGATTCGGAGATAAGAAAACTATCGCGGTCGTTATATAATGTGGTTGGGTGGAATTGAATATATTGCAAATTGAAACATCTGGCACCGGCACGCCAAGCTAAGGAAATACCATCTCCGGTAGATTCGGGCGGATTAGTGGTATGCATAAAGATTTGTCCCAGCCCGCCGCTGGCAATAATCGTTTTATTTGCATATATAGGAAAGACTTCGCCATTATCTTGATTGAGTATAAATGCACCGAAACAGGCGGGTTTTCTGTAAATATCCAGTGAGCTTTTGGAATGGTGCGATGTAGTGAGTAAATCCACTGCGGAGTGATTAGTCAATACTTTGATATTAGGATTTTTCTCAATATGTGAAATAATACTTTTCTGAATAGATGCACCTGTTCTATCTTTCGAGTGAATGATTCTCGGCTGGGAATGGGCGCCCTCAGCAGTCAGGTCAAAATCTTCGGGACCGTTTTTATCGAAATTAACTGCATATTTATCAATGAGCAGTTTCTTGACCATAGCCGGTCCGTTCTCGGCAATAAAATCGACAGCCGGAAGCCAACAATGACCATCTCCGGCATCAATAATATCCTTTTTCAATTGCTCAATACTGTCGTGTTCGCCTTTGTAGATAATGCCACCCTGAGCATGTTGCGTGCTACCGCTTAGCATAGATTTAGTTTTTGTAATGATAGTTACTTTGCACCCGAGTTCGGCGGCAGTAAGTGCCGCAATTGAACCGGCAAGTCCCGTGCCAATGACAAGTATTTGTGTTTTTTCCATTTTAATATCTTTTTTATTGTTTGATAATTTGAGTAACGAAACAGTAGCGATGTCATTATAATTATAGTAAATATTTTAAGACAAATAAATCCTAAAATAAACATATAACTCCCTTAATTTTCATAAGTTTTTCCATAAATACAAGTAATAATGAGGTGTAAACAATATCCCGCTACAAAATCACATGAAAAAAGATATAATGGAAATAATACGGCAATTGAATTTTTTGTATTTTTTTTTGTATTATATACTATTATTATATATATTGCATAACTGAAAAAGTAGTTTATGCTTTTTCAATACGTATATTTGGTTTATAGATGTAAACTAATGTTTGGTATGATTTTTGCGATGAAGATAACTTTAATATAAATACAGATAATAATTTAAGTATGTTTTACAAATTTTAAAGGAATTGGTTTTATGAAGAAGTATTTACTAATGCTTTTGTTCAGTGCTTTTCTATTGCTTTCGGGCAATGCTTATGCGTTGACAAGTTTTACACAGACATCGGTTGCTTATAGCAATGTTGGCGATATACGCGATAATGTGAATGTAAGCGTTCGCGTTACTATTCTTGATGGTAGCACTGTTGCCTATACGCAGACTTACGCTAATATTCCGACAAGTCAATTTGCTGTCTTTTCCGTTGAAGTTGACGGCTCTGCCAACCCCGGGGCATTTGCGGGTATTAATGCGGCGGCAAACACTAGAATTAGGGTCGAAGTTCTAGATGGTAGTACCTGGGTACTAAGTAGCACACAGTCTTTAACGCAGGCGCAATATTTTACTACTGTTGTTCCCGGTAATATTGACTTGGACGAGAATCACATTATTATGGGTGATGCTGATGATAACGGCGAAGACGTTGCAGTAGGCGGCGACCTCAGCGGTGCAAATAACGGCAGCGGTACCGCTGTTTTTACTATCGTTGATGGTGCTGTTACTTCGGCTAAAATTCACAACTACACAATCGTTGATGAAGATGTTGCTACTACTGCAAATATTAATGTTGCTAAATTAGCAGGTGGTTCCAATTTAGATATTCTCTATTCTGACGGCACAACTCCTACATGGGGCAGTGTTGCTGATATTATTCAGGATTTAACAGACGGAGACGGTATAGCCGACTTTACTTATGACGGCTCGGCTGCCGCACAAGTCGCTATTGACAATGCTTATGAAAACCATTGGTCTGTTACACAATATTTCTACGATATTTATCCCGAAACAACCGAAAACTATTGGCTAGGCTCTCTTGCATATTTATGGAAAGGGCTTGCAGTTGGTCAGCAGGGCGGTGTTGTAGTTGGTGGTGCCCCAGGTGGCGGTGCCGGATTACCCGGTGGCGGTAAACTTTGGGTTTGGCCCGGTGGTGCCGCACCCGCAGGTGCTTTACGTGTAGGCGCTCCTATTGCCGGTGGTCCTTACACGGAAACCGTACAAGTCGAAGATGATGTCAGAGTTGGTGGTGGCTTGGTTGCCGGTGGCGACTTGGTTGCCGGCGGTGATGTGCATGCCGGTGGTGAACTCAGAGGTGACGGACGTTGTACATTAGGTGATTCCTCGTCTGATGAATTGAGAGCGGAAGGTTCTTGGTCAACAGACCTTATTCCTGCTGTTCCGGCAGCTCCGGCAACAACCCCCAATCTCGGTTCTTCAACAAATCGCTGGCATGATGCTTATTTGGGCGGCTCCGGTCTCCACATTGGTGAAGACGGCGACGAAGGTATTCTTAATTATGATACAGGAGACGATTGGTTTACTTTTAATAAAACTATTGATGTTACGGGTAATGCACACGTTTCAGGCAATACACAAGTTGACGGCACTTTCCGATTTGATGCCGCAGGCCAGGCAGTTGACGGTATTACAACTACTGTTGATGCCGGTACGACCGACCAACAATTACCGACAGCGGCGGCTGTTTGGGGTCTTGTGAGTGATGTTGCAGGTGAGCCTTTCTTGACATTCACTGCTGACAACGGTTCATTGACCGACAACAGAGTTTTAGCTGAAGGCAATGCTATTGAATTTGATATTGGCGTTGATGACGACGATCCTTTCACTATTAATGTACTTTATGACGAATTGACAATTGATTTGAACGGCGGTGAATTATACGTTCCCGAAGAAGGTATTTCTTCTAATGAAATTGCAGACGGAACAATAGTTGATGATGATATTGCAAATGCCGCAGATATTCAAGTCAGCAAATTAGCTCCGGGAAATGACGGAGACGTTCTTTATACAAATGGGGCAAACGATGTAGAATGGCATAATTTCACAAGTCTTGAGACAGACCCGCAGGTTGCTGATAATATGACAGTCGGTTATTACGGAATGTGGAACGGCACACAATTAGCAGACGGCTTTTTATACCATGATGCTACAGGTAACTGGTCAGGTGCCAGTTTCTTGCCGGATGATGACCCTTATAATATCGGTAGTGTTGGAAATCCTTGGGACAATGTATATGCAAATACATTACACGGCAATTTAGCCGGTGGCGCAGCAGGTGAATTGGTTTATCAAACAGCACCAAATACAACAGGTTTTGTTGTCGCAGGCACGAATGCACAGATCCTCGGCAACAATGCCGGTACACCGACATGGGTAACTTTCAGCGGAGACGTTACAGTTACTAATGCAGGTGTTGTTACAATAGCCAACGATGCCGTTACTTCTGCAAAAATACTTGATGGTGAAATCGTAAATGCAGATATAGCCGCAGGTGCTGAAATTCAAGTAAGTAAATTACATGAAAGCTCTACAGACGGAGACATCCTTCATACAAATGGGGCAAACGTCGAATGGGCTTCAATCGGCGATATTATGGAAGATTTGACATTCGGAATCGGTTTGGCTACTTATAACCAGACTTATGACGGTTCTACAGCAAGAACAGTTTCAGTTCAGTTGAACGGAACTACATTATTAAATGATGCAGCCGGTGCAGGTCTCAGCATAAATCTTGGCAATGCCAATACATGGACAGATACTCAGACATTGCCGACAACGGCAGCACAGGGCGATGCTTTAATAGCATCAATCAATGCAGGTACTGCCGAAGGTATGAACGGCGATGTTGTTAATATTGACAATACATTGCAGGTTACGGCTAATAA
>CAZOOR010000034.1:0-27130 GCA_964581505.1 uncultured Hyphomicrobiales bacterium | reverse complement strand
ATTTGCCGGCAAATTTTTTCCAGCTGTCCCGCAATGTAACGGTACGATTGAATACCGGTTTACCCTGCTCCGAATATTTTGTGTCCACACAGAAATAACCCGTCCGCTCAAACTGGAATCTTTCTCCCGACTTTGCATCTTGCAACATCGGTTCCACTTTTGCCCTTATTATTGCCAGCGAATCAGGATTGATATTATCTAAAAATGTTTTGCCCTCTTCGGCTTTGTTCGGGTTTTCATTTAGGAATAGTTTGTCATACAGTCTTACCTCGACATCAGCGGCATCAGCGGCAGAAACCCAATGAATTGTGCCACGCACTTTTCTTCCGTCCGGCGAGTTGCCACCCTTTGATGCAGGGTCATAAGTGCAACGAAGTTCAATTATTTCTCCGTTCTCGTCCTTTATGACGTCTGTACATTTAATGAAATAAGCATAACGCAACCTTACCTCTCCACCTGGTTTTAAACGGAAAAATTTACGTGGCGGCTCTTCCATAAAATCTGTTTTTTCAATATATATTTCCCTTGAAAAAGGTACAAGGCGTTTGCCGGCAGATTCATCTTCGGGATTATTAACAAATTCCAGCATCTCGGTTTTATCTTCGGGATAATTCTCAATCACTACTTTCAGCGGATTCATTACAGCCATAGCACGTGTAGCGGTTTTGTTCAAATCCTCGCGAATACAAAATTCAAGAAGTTGAAGTTCCACAGTATTTTCGGATTTGGCAACCCCTATGCGGTCAGCAAAATCACGTATTGAAGCAGGAGTATATCCTCTGCGTCTCAAGCCCGATATAGTAGGCATACGCGGGTCGTCCCACCCTTCCACATGCTTTTCTTCAACAAGTTGTAATAGTTTTCTTTTACTCATCATTGTATATGTCAGGTTTAATCTCGCAAACTCAATTTGCTGCGGGTGATATATCCCGAGATTATTGCAGAACCAATCATACAGAGGTCTATGGTCTTCAAATTCGAGAGTACAAAGCGAATGAGTAATTTTTTCAATAGAATCAGATTGCCCGTGAGTGTAATCATACATTGGATAAATACACCATTTATCGCCTGTGCGATGATGATGAGCGTGAAGAATACGATACATTACGGGGTCTCGCATATTCAAATTCGGCGAAGCCATATCAATCTTCGCACGCAGAGTTTTAGAACCATCGGTAAACTCTCCGTTTTTCATTCTTTCGAACAAATCAAGATTTTCTTCTACACTTCTATATCTGTAGGGACTTTCCTTGCCAGGCTCTTTCAGAGTGCCGCGGTAATTGCGAATTTCATCAGAAGACAAATCGCATACATAAGCCTTTTGAGCTTTAATTAATATGACAGCCCATTCATATAGTTGTTCGAAATAGTCGGAAGCAAAGAACTGGCGGTCTTCCCAATCGAAACCAAGCCAGCGAACATCTTCTTTTATTGATTCTACGTACTCTTCTTCTTCTTTGCTCGGATTAGTATCATCAAAACGCAAATTGCATTTTCCGTTAAATTCCAATGCTAAACCGAAACTGAGACAAATTGCCTTGGCATGACCTATATGTAAATATCCGTTAGGCTCCGGAGGGAAACGCGTATGCACACGCCCGCCCCATTTGTCGGTCTTTAAATCATCAATGATTATATCTCTGATAAAATGCGAAGTTTTCTTTTTGTTCTCTTCTTTACTCATAATTCAAACCGGAAAATAATTATCTAAAACTCTTGAACTTTAAGAAGCAAATTAATGAAAAAAACTTATTTTTTTTCAACATTAAATTAAATAAATAAACAAAATATCAAGTATATATTTACTTAATCCATAAATAGAAAAGGTCGCCAAGTATTTTCCACATCACCCATATATTGTTTTAGAAACATAATATGATTAGGTTTTCTCGGTTTTCTTAATAGTGGCATTTTGGCTTCTTCGGGTGTACGGCTGCCTTTTTTATTATTACATTTGACGCAAGCGGCAACCAAATTATCCCACCGAGCCGAACCGCCACGTGATTTAGGTATTACATGGTCAATTGTCAGCGTTTTGGTTTTCTTGCCGCAATACTGGCAGACATAGTTATCCCGCCGCAAAATATTTTTTCGGGAAAGTTCAATAATTCGATACGGAACGCGATAGTATTTCAACAGGCGTATTACGCTTGGAAAAGGAAAAGTAAATCTTGGTGAACGTAAGTATCTTCCTTCTTTCTGTGCAATCAATTCGGCTTTGGTTAAGAGGAGCATAAGCAATGCTTTCTTTGCCGAGCAAACACTGATTGGTTCGTAGCTTTGATTCAGTATCAATACTCTACTGTTTTGAAATCCGGAAACGCTTGCTTGTGGTTGTTGCGGTTCATCTTTCAAATATTTATCAATAAAACTGAAACCGGAACTCCTTTCCAATTTTTAGTAGGACTATAACATTTGCAAATCATTTAACTATTAAAGTTACGAAAAAAACTAAAAAATATTTTTATTACTTATTACAGCAGTTAAAGAAATTTAGAAAAATAATATGCGGCAACTCCGAGCGACACTGCCACATTGAGGGATTCTGCATCACCTTTGCCTTCAATCAGAAAGTCGCTACTAGCAAGACTAAGGACAGCCGGCGATATCCCGTGCGCTTCGCTACCGAATATTATACCGAATTTCCCGGTGGGCTTTAGTTCTTCCATTTTTTTTCTTGCTTGCAGTGTAGCGGTGTAAATTTCAAAATCCGAAAAATATTTTGATAAAAAATCCGCGAGATTATCGACAACAGTAACCTGTACTCGGAAGAGTGAACCCATAGAAGCACGCACGGTTTTAGCATTATATTTATCGACAGATTTCCCGCCGAGAATAATATGGCGGAAACCGAACCAATCGGCAGTGCGTATAATCGTTCCAAGATTGCCCGGGTCGTTTACTCCGTCCAACGCAATGAAAGGAATGGAATAATCGGCTTCCTGCTCCTTACTACGGACAACGGCAAGAATATCTTGGGGCGATTTTGTGTTACACATAATGTCGAATTGCTTTGAACGAGCGGCATAGACTGTAATATTCCTCTCGTGGTACTTTGTGGCAATACCCAATGCTTGCGCTGCTGCACCGCCACGCAGTACAATGAATTCAACATTCAAATCACTGCTAAGCAGTTCCTCGCAAAGTTTTTCACCTTCGACAACAAACATATTGCTTGCTTGCCGTTCCTTACGCAATTGCAGGGACTTGACGAATTTTTTCAAGTTTTGTGATATGGTTTCGGTAAAATCCATTGACAAATAATTGTATTTAAAAATATAAATTAATAAATTGTAGGCTCATTTAGAAACAAAAGATAATAATTTTATTGATAAAAGTAGGTGAATGATGAAAAAATTACTCTTTCTATTGTTGGCAATTATATTGACAGCACCTGTAATTGCACAGGAATACGGTTATGATAATATTTCAAACGCAATGGATAAATTTGGTATTAAGGCAGGATTTAATTTTTCAAATATTAGTGCAAATCCGACTGATAACAATTATCAAAGTGCTTTCAGAATGCCATATTTGGGTATTTTCTCAATAATGAACATTAGCCCATCTTTGAAATTTCAAGGAGAACTTGGATATTCCAAACTTGGTGCGGATTATAAGTTATTTCAAAACGGCAAACCGCTATCTATCTCACTCGGCTATTTAAGTCTTGGCGCCCTGCTTAAAGCTTATATTATACAAAATTCGACTATTAATGCAGGGGTTGGTTTGCAATACGGTTATCTGATTTCTGCCTCCCATGATGATTTGGATAGATTGGATAGTTACAAGTCTTCCGATTTTGATTTACTTGTCGAGCTTGGATACGACTTCAATACAAATCTTATTTTTGAACTTCGCTATCTGATTGGAATAACAAATATTGCTAATACTCATGATATACATTTCAGCACTACAAAAAAGAATAATGCAATTCAATTTCATTTTGGCTGGCTGTTCTAATAGTTCATAGTATCAATACTTCGTATAATTATAGAAGTAGAAAGAAAGGCAAAAGATATTTTACTAAACCGCACACTGAAGGATGCGGTTTAGTAGTAATTTTTTCTACACTTTTCTACGTTTTAGTGAATTTTTTACTACGATGCCGGAAAAACACAATAATTATTCAATATGCCATAATTAGTTGTATTTGCAATGAGTTATAAGATTTGTGCTATTTGTTCGTTTTCTACACTTTTCTACGATTTTCTACACTTTTCTACACTTTCTACATTTCTTCTACATATACCTATTACTTTTCAAAGAACGTGGAGTGAGCGAACACTCGTTTGCAATTTAATGGAATTGAGATGTGGCGACAAGAAAACGGTTTTAAAATTATTTTAAACGTAACAGCACTCTCACCCCAGCCCTCTACAAATGGGCGAGGAAGAAAGGCAAAAAAAACGAGACCAGCCTTTTGAGCTGGTCTCGTTTCTTTTTAAGAATAAGAGAATACTTATTTTTTGATAATCAGTTCGCGTGTTTTCGTAAATGGTCCTGAAACCATTCTAACGTGATATGCACCCGAAGTCAGATTCTTTACCGGTAATCTGAAATTATAATTACCCGGTTTCATTACTGAACTTATCGGCTTGGCTACGAGTTCTCCCAAACTGTTATATATACCTATTTCCGTATAAGCTTCGAGTCCGACCGAAAAGTCTATTTCCGTACCACGCTCGTCCACAGGATTAGGAGCAATTTTGCTAAGTGAATATTGCACACCTGTAACTGCAATCCAGCGTAAATCATAAGCGCAAGTCGGCTGCAATTTGACTGTATCCTGAACATGATTTATCTCAATACAAGCATTGCCGGAAGCATATACTTCTTGGTCAATCCGAGAGACATCGGTAGTATCTTTACTCGTTGGCAAGAATGTACCGAACCTAAATATCAGTATCTCTCCATCTGTATTAATTATCTGCTTTGTTGGGCTTACAATGTTCAAGGTAAAGATTCCATTTAATTCATCTACCTTTAGATTTTCAACTTTGAAACCTTTCAATGCAGAACCAACCTTTACGCTTTCGGTTTGTAATTTTAATATTCCACTATTGTAATGCACAGTTACATCAAGTGTATCAACTTGTGCCATTGAAATATCGCCATTAACTCTACGGAATGTTATATTGCACGGTATCACATCACCGATTGTAGGCCATACCAAGTTCGGGTCTCCCGATCGTATTACGTGCGAAACTGTTGTAGCTTCAAAATGTACAGAACTAACATCTACCGCAACACTGTCTAATTCATTGCCTAGTATGCTACTCGGTACTACAAGATAAATCCTGTTATTAACTACTGTATTGGGAGTAAATACCAATACTACGTTCTTTGTTTCTCCGGGTAATATCTGTACTGTTTTATTCCAAGGATTCGGCTGTTTGAAGCTTAAATATGATGTCAAGGGACTAAGTCTTAATGGTCCAACAGTAATTGCACCGGAGCCATCATTAGTTATTGTACAGGTTATTTCTGCACTCGAACCTACACAGATATTAGAGCTACCACCCGTCAAAGCCATTGACTGAGAATAACCTAAACCTGTCCATATCGAAGTTACTTCCGATTCCGCTTCACTTACAGTACTAATTGATGCTCTGCTAAGTTCTATCTTTGGTGCTACAAATTCAGCATCAAATGAAAGAACATCACCGGGATTTAACAATGTAGGCATACTAAGTGTTGATTTATTATAACGGAAACCTTCGCTTCCCCAGCCTGTCATATCTTCTTGTATGCCTCCTGCCGGTGCCATTACCAAGTCTTGTATATATACAGTGTCCTGCCATTCATAGCTTACATTTTCTATCTCTATCTTACGGGTCTGAATGTTGGAGAAATCATTCACAACAGTTCTGCCGAAATTATAATCACGTGTACGCAATTTCGGTAGAATGCCGATACCTTTCAATATTGTTTTTACTCCTTCGATATGGGCATTATTCTCAAATGATAATTCCAATTCATATCTACCTACTGCTTTGGGTTGGAATGTTACAGGAACAACAATGGAATCACCTTTTCTGATTGTCAAATTGACAAAATCGGAACGTTTGAATATGAACGCAGTACTATCACCACTTATGGATTTTAGCGATACGTCTGTTATAGTTACATCTTGTGTGCCATCATTATAGAACCATACTGTTTCTATACTTGGTTTATATGGACCTTTCGGGAATGTTGGTCTATCTATTCTTACTTTTTTCCAATCATAATCACGTGTTCGTAAGCCAGGTTCAACTGACCGACCAGTTATTAGACAAATACTATCTATTTTATCTGCATCACTATAGAACACTATTTGGTCATTGAAAGTATTTACAGTAGTCGGTTTGAAGCTTACCTCAAACATTTTCACATCTCCTGGTTCTAAGACCATTGGTGTTGCCAAAATACCGTTTGCATCTGCCGATGGAAGTTTTGCAGTGTACTCAGGTAATTTGGGACCAACATAACGTGTAATTGTTAATTTCGATTTGCCCGGATTTGTTATAGTAAATTCTTTTGTTATTACAGGGTCGTTTGTTGACCTTACGCCAAAATCAATATCACTTACCATGATTTGTGGTTCACTTACTCTGGCTATTACTTCCGATTTATAAGCAAAAACGCATGTATCGCCAACACCGATTGAATCCCTGAATCTTCCCATATCTTTCGGGTCGAACCATACTTTGAAAGGCAGAGTTTCCTTTGGTCCAAGCCACTTGGGCAATGTCGCTCCAAGTAAATCAATTTCAAAGTTTTGATTATTCTTTTGCAATTTAATCTCACTGACCAAGGCAGGCGCTGTTTCCGATTTATTTACTACTTTAAAGTCATAAGACACCTTAGCACCACCTTCTTTTAGAAGTCCGTAATCATGTTTTTCGGGTTCAATACCTAATTTTACGGAATAATATTTAACAACTATGGTGGTATCATTACCACGCCTGTCTGTAAATATCAATGTTGCTTGAGCATCTTCCATCGGGTCAATTACTTTTAATTCCCATGTTGTTGTTCGTGTTTCGCCAGCAACAAATGGAAGATAATCGAATGTATAATTAAAGCTCTCAAAATCATCCATAAAAATCATTGCCAAATTTGAGCGTATCTTGCTGTCATCAGGCATATCTTTTACAATAGCGCCATCAACCGAACCGTCGCATTTCATTGTGTATGTAGGTATCGGACAGTTAGTATCAGGTTTTCCTAAATCAGCCAAGGCGGCACTTGTCGGGAAACCGTAAGAATCGTAATCGGAATACCCGAAAGAATATGCGGCAAATAGATGCTTTGAGCGTATTTTATAAACACCGTCTCCTGGTAGAGTGATTGTCTTTACAGCAAATTTCTTGCCTGCTATTTCCTTGATAAATAATTCGTCTTGTCCGGGAAATTTTTTCTTTAATTTTGTCCATTTGAATACTCCCGATACAACCTTTGCAAATTCGTAATCATTGGGCATCATACCTAATTCATCTGTCTCATAAACAAGATTAATATAATTTTCGGGAAATCCGGCAGAACCCATAATTCCGGGAGTGCAGAATGTGATTTCTTTCTGAAATTGCTGAAAAGGTGTCATAACCATTACAAATGGGTCGGAATTAGGACGCGGAAAACCATCTTCCTGAATACCAGTATTATATAGTGTTACGCCTATTGGCTTATTACCGGAAACAACTACAGAACGAGGTTTAACGTCAAATGGCACCATACGCATTGTCAAAAATCCTCTTCCTTCCGTTCCACCCGATGTCTTGATTTGCCCTATCTGTCTGCCGTCTTTGAATAGATTGGTATTTGGCTCTTTAGCAAAAATTCGGATAATTGAAGAATACTTTCTGTTAGGTACTTTGGGTACAAAATAGTCTAATCCCCAAGTAAAAGTAGGCAAATCCATTTCGACAGTATAATCACACCATTGATTACCTGTGGGAATGTTGTTACACATATTACCTGTAACAAGTGAAACCGGTTTGTTTGAAATAATTTTAGAGCCGGATAAATCAGCTTCGTCTGCATCAGTTGAGACTAACCAAACATCACCTTTTTGCAGAATAAATTCTTTGGACTGCCCGGGACGCATACCGCCAGCCGTTTTTGTCATCACATTTCCGCCAAGCGTGAATCTTACTCTTGTGTCTTTATAGGCGGCAGCAATACCTGCCATATTTGGTAATTGATACTTGAAATTTCCAAACATAGCATCTACATTCCAACCGGCTACAATATATTCCTTGCCAAGTGATGAAACCGGAATGGCGAGAAATCCATCAGAGGTATGAAGATACCTAATAACACAATACACTACAAGTGGTTGGTCTGCATAAACATGTATAGCTTTGCCACGGAAAATTCTTTCCGGAACATTTGGATCCTTTCCTGTTTTTGTAAATGGTTGTCCTTGAACTGGAGTAATATTGAACTCAATAACATCATTAGGTATTGTTGGTTTGACTTTAAAATATCCCGAACCTTCATTCTCAACTGTTACCGATGTTTTTGTAGCCGCAGTTACAAATATTTTGATAAAATTAGGAAATCCAGCACTTTCATCTTCAAAACAAGGCGGAATTGTAAAGTAGAATTCCTTTCCTACGTTATTAGCACCAAGCATTTTTGGCAATTTTCTTTTAATATCATTTACATCATCGTCTTGGCTGAACAATTGTAGTGAAGTTATCACTATCAGCAAAATAAATGACACTAATATTGTAAGCAACTTTTTCATAGTTCATTTCTCCTAAAATATATTGAAATTTCATTATAATTATATTTAAATTAATGTTGTAATTGTTGTTATGCAATACGAATAACACAAAAGCAAGTTCTTTGTTATAATCACTGCAAGATAATAAAAATTCTTATTAATACCAAGTATATGAGAATAAAAAATTGACTATTACGATATTTATAAAAAATGTAAATTGAGGAAATGTCTATTTTGGGTTAGTTTGCATATTTCACTGTGATGAATATTTATATTTAAGCTGTTGTAATATCTCTTCCAATTATTTTTTTGATTTTTGCAGTCTTTGATGTCATACCCGTTTTTCTTTCCTTACGATAATCTATCTTGATTGAACTGTAAATGCGCTTGGACTGCGGTTCTAATATTTTGAAACAAGCATCAACAATATTCCATACTTCGTTCCATTCGCCTTCTAATATTGTCCCCATTGGTGTCAGCATATATGATATACCGCTCTTATCAATATAATCTATTACTTGTGATACATATTCACTGACGCTATCGCCTTTATCGGTAGGGAACATAGCAAATTCCAACAAAACCATATTTGAACCTGTAATTTATTAACAAAAAAAGCCCGAAGAATAGTTCTCGGACTTTAGTTTGTGCGGAAGGCGGGACTTGAACCCGCACGCCTTGTGAGCACCACCCCCTCAAGATGGCGTGTCTGCCAATTTCACCACTTCCGCAGACCTGTTAAAATTTAGACTGCAAAAATATCATTTTATTATTACTTTCGCAAATAATTATTGATTTTGCATAAGTTCACGTGCATTATTCTGCAAACCGGATAGTTTACTTCGTTTAATCGGGCTGTTCTTAAATCGTAACTGAAATTCACTTTGTGGCATTTGCAATATCTGTTTTAGATGTAACTCGAATTCTTTAAGACGTGGCTTGAAATAATCAAAATCGACATAATTGGGTTTGGAATTCCAAGGGCATACTTCTTGGCAAATGTCGCACCCGAAGAGCCAGCCGTTTAAATTCTTCGATATATGCTCGGGAAACTTAGTAGCTCCTTTTGTTTCAATCGTCCAGTACGAAATACATTTGCGCGAATCCACAACATAAGGTTCAACAATTGCTCCTGTCGGACAATTGTCTATACAGGCAGTACAGGAACCACAATAATTTCGCTGCGGTTTGTTCGCTTCGATTTCCAAATCGGTGATAATAATTCCAATAAAGAAATATGAGCCTAATTTCCTGTTCAAAAGCAAAGAGTTCTTACCCTGCCACCCTACACCAGCACGCACAGCCCATTGCTTTTCAAGAACCGGTCCTGTATCCACATAAGATTTGAATTTATTTTCGGGATATAATTGCTCGGCTTGATTGCTCAATACGAGCAGTTTGTTTTTGATAATATCGTGATAGTCATCACCCCAAGCATAGCGAGAGATTTTGCCAAATTCTTTATTGTCCGAATGCTTGTAATCCGTATTATAGTTATGTAGAAGGACAATAACTGTTTTAGCATTTTCCAGAAGCATAGTAATGTCGCGGCGTTTACCCTGTCGGCGGTTTAAATAATTCATTTCGGAATGATATCCGGCTTCGAGCCATTGCAAATAATGCCGGTATTCTTTATCAAGGATTTCAACAGATGCAAATCCAATATCATCAAAACCAATATCTATTGCCGCTTGCTTGAAAAATGATTTTATACTATTTGTATTGCTCACACTTATTCCCATAATTTCCATTTGCTTACTTTGAAAGCAGGTTCTTCAATAAATACACTGCTGTTCTGCTCGAAGACCCGAAATGTACGTAATCCTTTGCCACCTTCTTTCTTATTAATATTCTTTCCATTATTTGCATATCCAATTCTTCACCAAAGAAAAACCGCTTTCCCTTTCCTTCTTCAATATCTTCGGAGCGGCAGAGTTCCAAAAACACAAGTTCGTCTCGTTCAATTTTATTATATCTTGATTTGCCCCTCATTATTTGCTGGTGATTTCAATAGCCTGTCCGGCAAAGAAGCCCTTTTCATTTGCATCAATTACTGTTGCTTGCTTAAAAGCATCGTGTTCATAAGCCACAATCCAGCCTTCTTCATAAGCCTCGGCGAAAATTTTACGTTTCTCGTCCATACTTGTCAGCGGGAAATTGTCGTACCCCATTACATAAGGAATAGGAACGTGTGCAGATGTAGGACATAAATCGGCGGCATAATAGAATACTTGTTCATCTCCAGTGATTTTCACAGTCTGCATTGCCGTAGTATGTCCGTACATAGGCAGGACGGAAATACCCGAGTAAATCTCGCCTTCGCCATCAACAAATTCAACAAGCCCGTCAGCAACAAGCGGCAAATAATTATCTCCGATGAAAGATGCTCTATCCTTTTCGGTAGGTTTCAATGCCCATTGATAATGTTCTTTTTGTATATAATATTTTGCATTTGGGAACGCCGGTACGGGTTTATCATTTTCGATAACCGTTGCGCCACCGGCATGGTCGAAGTGCAAATGAGTTAAAATGACATCAGTAATATCCTCAGGTTTGACTCCGAATTGCTCCAAAACAAAATGAATTGAAGATTTATCTCTGTTAATATCATATATTTTAGCAAATTTATCATTGAATTTATCACCGTTGCCGGTATCAATCAGCATTTTTTTATCATTCCACTGAATAAGCATAGGACGAGCCGCCATAGGAATCCTATTCTTCTCGTCTCCCGGAGCATAGGCTTTTGTCCAGAGTGCTTTTGGAATAACACCGAACATAGCTCCGCCGTCTAATGCAAACATACCCGTATCAAGCATATCAATAGAAAACTCACCTAATTTCATATATTTCCTTAATATTATTCACTAAAAAAATAATGACGATTTAAATATAAATTTAATAATAATATAAGAAAGAATTGGAAAATACATAAAACCTCAATAAATTTGTAGTTTACTGTAAATACGATTTTACAAATAAGTTTAAATAGAAATATAATTTAATAATAAATAAATATTAAGGAGCCTGTTTAATATGGGAACGATGGAAAAAATGCGTCAGACCTCACCTTACTTATTAGCTATTTTTGCAATAGTCTTTGTCGGTTTTATGGTGGCATCTGATGCTGATTTTAGTAATCTTTTGAAACAAGGTCAGAACTATCAGACTGCACCTATTGCAGAAGTAAACGGCGAAAAATTACTCTACAAAAATTTCGAGAAGACTGTTAGAGAAGTACAAGACCAGCAACGCGAACAAATGAAAGCACAAGGCAAGGAAGAAGAGCCGGACTATATGCAAATAAGAAAGCAAACTTGGAAAGATATGATTGAAGAGATATTGCTGAAACAACAAGCTGACGAAATGGGTGTACAAGTTTCCGATAAAGCTATTCTTGATATTATGCTTAATAATCCGCCGGACTACCTAAGAAGACCTTTTACTGACTCTACCGGCAAATTTCAACGTGAAGGCTATGTCGAAATGATGACAAAACCTGATGTAATTTATCAGCGCTTACCAGAGACTATGTCGCAGGAAGAAAAGCAAGGGGTTGTTCAGAAGTTCAGAAATGATGTTATGAAAATTGAGAAAGCACTCCGAAGAGAAAAATTACGAAACAATGTTAATGCAGCCGTCAGTAATTCTCTTTCCTTTGTTTCACCTTTATTTGCCAAAGAAAAGTTTCTTGCGGATAATTCAAAGGCAGAAGTTACTTTTGTATATCTTGATACGAAATCTATCAATGATGCGGAATTAAAAGTTAGCGAAAACGAGATTAAAGAGTATTATGACAAATACAAAAAGCTTTGGCCCCAGAAGCAAAGAAGAAAACTAAAATACATTGTGTTTCCTATGGTACCAACCGCAAGCGATACTGCGGCGATGATGAAGGCAGTAGCTAAGACAAGCAAAGCAATACAAAAAGCCGAAACACCCGAAGAAAAGTCAAAAATGTTCTCAAAGAAATTAGCTGAGTATAACGGCGAAACATCTGATTTTACACCTGCCAAAGATATTCCGGCTAATATTATGCCTTATTTGTCCTCTCTCGAAATTAACAGAGTTGTTGGTCCTATCCGTATGGCTGACGGCGTGTATTTCCTGAGACTTGATGACAAACGTTCAGGCGAAAATGTTGTCGTCAAGGCAAGTCATATTTTGATTGGCTTCGGTAATAATAAGGACAGTGCAAAAGCATTAGCCCTAAAAGTAAAACAAGAAGCTAAGAGTGGTGATTTTGCACGGCTTGCTATGAGATATTCTACAGACCAAGGCTCAGCAAGAAGAGGCGGCGACTTGGGATATTTTGGCAAAGGTCAGATGATAGCTGAATTTGAAAAAGCGGCATTTGCCGCCGGAAAAGGTGATGTTGTCGGTCCGGTGGAAACTCAGTACGGCTACCATATTATCAAGGTTATGGATAAGCAAAGCAGCGAATTGCAATATTCTAAAATTGTATTCAAACCAAAAATGTCTCGACTTTCCAAAAAGGCTGTCGGAAGAAATTCAAAAGAGTTTAAATCACGTCTTGAAGAAGGAGAGAATTTTGATGATATTGCAAAATCGTTCAATATGACAGCACGCGAAACAGGATTTTTCGAGAAGGAACGTCCCGTTCTCGGTTCGAATTATCTCTCTGTCAAAGCTTTTGAACTTGAAGCAGGAGACATCATCAAACCAATTGACATTAATAGAGTCGGCGTTGTTGTTGCACAACTAACGGCTATTCAGCCGGCGGGCGTTATGCCTTTGGAGACAGTGAAGAGGAAAATCGAGTCCAAACTTATGCAGAAGAAAAGAGTCGAAGCACTTAAAAATAAAGCAGAGCAGGTTTATAATGAAGTGCAGGGATTACAAACATTAGCGGAATATACACCATCGGACCCAGCTGTCAAAGTTCAAGTTGCTGTTACGGTTTCAAATAATGGTTCTGTACCGGCTATTGGTGTTGATAACGTGTTTACTTCCGAAGCATTCAAACTGCCGTTGAATAAAATTTCAAAACCTGTTAAAGGTGAAAAATCATATTATATTATTCAGGTGCTTAACAGAACAATTCCTTCGGATAAAGATATTGACAAACAACTGAAAGAATATATGGTTCAACTTAGAAACAAATTCAAATCGGGTTGCTTCTATCAGTGGTTCAATACGCTGAAAGCAGATGCCGAGATTAATGATTTGAGAACTAATTTCTTTAATGAATTTTAAACTAATTATTTAGTAGCAAAAGGGTTTTGATGTACAAGTCAGAACCCTTTTTATTTTAGCTGGGGATTGCTTGTGAACTTATCATTTGACGAATTAAAAGAGCTAAGCAGTGTTAGCGGTGGTCGGTATAAAACCGATAACTACGAAGACGCAGTTTTATTTTGTAATCAATTTGCCACTTCGCATTATGAGAATTTCCCTGTTGCATCGCATTTTTTGCCACGCCCCAAGAGACGGCACATAGTAGCAGTCTATACATTCGCAAGAGTTGCAGATGATATAGCAGACGAAAACCTTGATATTCCCGATACAGAAAGATTAGCACTGCTCCAAGAATATTCCGAGAATTACCACAAAGAAAATACTACAAATCCTATTTTTCTCGCACTTGCCAAAACAATTAAGGAATTTAATATTCCATATATGCCTTTTGACAAATTATTGCAAGCATTCGCAAGGGATATCAATTTCACGCAGGCACAAACAATCGCCGACCTTTACGACTATTGTACATATTCGGCAAATCCTATCGGGGAACTTGTCCTACGTATTTTCGGAATATATACTCCCGAAAGTGCTGAATTATCGGATAGCGTTTGCACTGCATTGCAACTAACTAATTTTTGGCAGGATTTTTCACGTGATATTGACAAGAAGCGTATTTTCATTCCTGTTGATTTTTTACAAAAATATCATTTAACCAACGATGATATATTTAATAAAAATATCTCACCAAAACTTGGGGAGTGCATTAATGAACTAATTAATATTACCAACAATGAATTTATTAAAGGTAAAAATTTAGCACGGCTCATTCCTCAGTTTGGACTTCGTACGGAGATTAGAGCAAGTATTTTGGGTGGTCAAAGTATTTTACAGAAGTGTAGAGATTTAGGTGAAAATTTATTAAACTTCAGACCAAAATTAGAAAAATCGGATATTTTCACTATTTTCGTTAAATCAATTATGGGCAAAATATAAAATGATTGCATTAGCTAAATCCGATTTGGCAAAATTTGAGGGCGTAGAGTCGCCGGAAACGGAGATATCGAACTTTAGGCTCTCCTTTGCCCTATTGCCAAAATCGGAAAAGTCCGCTATATCTACCATTTATAATTTTTGCTCGTATATTGATGATATTGCTGATGCTACACAGACGGCAGATAACTCGCCCGAGCGTAAACAACTTCGTTTGAGTTTTTGGGAAAAGACTATAAATGAAATTTACAACGGCGAACTTGATAGTATGCATATTCAGCATTTGATACAAGTAATCAAACGCTATAACCTACCCAAGCAGTATTTCCTTACTTTGATTGACGGTTGCAGACGAGACCTCAGCCAACATAGATATAAAACTTGGGAAGAACTGAAAGATTATTGCTATTCGGTAGCCTCTGTTGTAGGATTGATGAGTATAGAAATTTTCGGTTATAAATACGAAGAAACAAAAAACTATGCAATCAATCTGGGATATGCCCTACAACTGACAAATATTTTGCGTGATATAAAAGCAGACAAAGAGCGTGGGTTTATCTATTTACCTCTTGATGATTTAGAACGCTTCGGGTATTCGGAGGAAGAACTGATTAATGAAATATACAATGAGAATTTTGTTGAACTTATGCGTTTTGAGTCTCAACGCGCCCGTGAATATTATCACAAAGCACGTCAATTGTTGCATCCTGACGAGCGACTGACCACACTATCTGCCGGAATAATGGACGAAATATATTTTCGTATTCTCGAAAAAATCGAACTACGGGAATATAATATTTTCAAGAATAAAGTTCGTGTCTCCGGTATTCATAAATTTATGATTGCACTCAAACACTGGTTGCACTTATTGCTGTTCATACGTCCCCGCCACAAAAAGTAGTTCATTTGAAAATTGTCTTCTCTTGAATGGCAAACGCCGTCATCTAATTATATTTTCTTTATTTTATCGGCAAAAATATATTTAAACTTATCCAGTTTCGGAGTAATTGTAAATTGGCAATAAGCTTGTTCGCTGTTATTGTTATAGTAATTATGATGTTCGTTTTCGGCGGAATAAAATTCAGTTGCGGGCGAAATCTCCGTAACGATAGGTGAATCAAATATTTTTTCATCATCTAATTTTTTTCTATATTTTTCAGCGATTACTTTTTGACTATCGCTATGATAAAATATGACGGAACGATATTGAGTGCCGACATCATGACCCTGACGATTGAGAGTTGTCGGATTATGTGTCCGCCAAAAGACCTCCAGCAATTCTGTAAAAGAGATTTTACTCGGTTCATATTCTATAAGACATACCTCTGCATGCCCTGTCTCGCCCGTGCATACTTGTTCGTAAGTCGGATTTGCAGTGGTGCCGCCCGAATATCCCGTTCCAACCGACACAACACCGTTAAGCTGTGAAAAAATAGCTTCGACACACCAAAAGCAACCTGCACCGAAAGTTGCAAACTCAATATTTTTCTTTTCCATTTTCGTATCCTCCAAAATATTCCATTATTAATGATGTATAATCAATAATTTAATTTTATCAAATATTAAGTTCTCTATTAATTGAAAGACGAAAAAATTTGATAACTTGCATTTTAAACGGATAGCAATTTTCATATCATATTTATTGATGAACAAATTTATATTATATATACGGAAACAAACATCACGGACACAATTCCTAATACTTGCTTGTATCTTTGTAGGCTGGATTATTGGTGTAGAAGCGATAATCTTAAAATCAGCTGTTTATTATCTACATTCCGTTTTCTATTTGATTGACGATTACTTTTTCCAGAGTTTACTTACATTTGCCGCTCCTTTGTTTGGTATTATAATAGTTGTATTTATAGTGCAGAAAGTATTTAAAGGGAAGCTTGGTCGCGGCATCGCAAATATCCTCTACGAAATAGCAAAAAAGAACAGCATAGTACATAAGGATAAATCGTATTCACATATTATTACAAGTGCCATTACTGTCGGATTAGGTGGTTCGGCGGGTTTGGAAGCCCCAATTGTGATAACAGGTGCGGCAGTCGGTTCAAATATAGCAAGGAAATTCCATTTCAACTATCGGGATAGGACATTGCTACTTGGTTGCGGTGTAGCCGCAGGGATTGCGGCAGTCTTTAATGCACCTATTGCAGGAGTAATATTTGTTATTGAAGTAATATTAAAGAATATAAGAGTAAAGGAATTTATTCCGCTAATAATCAGTTCGGTAACGGGCGCCCTTCTATCTAAAATAATATTAAAGGAGGATATTTTACTATCTTTCAATATTGTAATGGACTTGGATTATATGAATATCCCTTTTTATATTCTTTTGGGCATAGTACTAGGTTTTATGTCCTTATATTATGCCAAGACAAGTACATATATTGAGCAAACCTCCAGACGAATTAGGCTAGGTCCATACGGAAAAGCTATTGTCGGTGGATTGGCTTTGTCCTTATTGATATTTATTATGCCACCATTATTCGGCGAAGGATACGGCAGCATTAAAATGTTAGCCGCCGGCAAACTCAGCAATGTATTTAACTTTGGCATATATTCAAAAGTAATAGGTAATGAATGGTTTTACCTTTTTCTTATCGGTATTATTGCCCTGACTAAGGTAGTGGCAACATCACTGACAATAAGCGCAGGCGGGAATGGCGGACATATTGCTCCTGCTTTGTTTGTAGGTGCATATTCCGGTTATTTCTTTTCCAGTATTGTTAATAAACTGAATATAATGGAGCTTCCTGTTGCTCATTTCACAATTGTTGCAATGGGTGGCGTTCTCAGCGGTTTATATTACGCTCCGTTTACAGGTATATTTTTAATTGCCGAAATTACCGGCGGATACAATTTGTTTATTCCACTAATGATTGTCTCATCAATATCTTATTTAATTGCCAAGCATTATGAGCCATTCCCTATGGACGAGAAGAAACTGGCGGCAAAGGGTCATATCCTGACTGATGATAGTGATAAAAACATTTTGACAGTTATGAGTATTGAGAATATAATTGAAACCGATTTAGCCACTATCAAAAATACTGCTACTCTTGGTGATTTGGTAGAAGTCATTAAGCGTAGTCATAGGAATACATTCATTGTCCTTGATGATGACGGCAACTTGCAGGGCTTGATTGATTTAGATGACATACGTGAAATTATGTTCAACGAAAAAATGTACAAATTGGTGATAGTTCAGGAAATAATGAAGCAACCGAGAAAAATCCTTGACATCAACGAGAGTATGACCTCGGTTATGAAAAAATTTGAACATTCCGGCGCTTGGTTACTGCCTGTTGTAAATGCAGGAAAATATATCGGCTCCATATCTAAAACATCAATGTTCAACGAGTACCGAAAAATGCTGAAATTCAAAAATTAATCTTCACCTTTGCTTTTAATTTGCAATAGTTCATATTTTTTATTATCTTAATAAAATAAATATATAGTAATAATCTCTTTATAATAATGGAGATATTATATATTATCCCTTTGGGATTTAGTAAATTTGTTAAGTGTTTTAATATGAAAGGATAGAAATGGCAAATACAGACTTTTTATACAAACCTCGTGATTGGCGTTCAATTGAATTATGGAAAGATGTAACACTGGAAGAATGGTATGACTCAAAATGGCAATTGCGGAATTTAATAAAAGATGTTGATACTTTAGCAAAAGTAATAAAATTAAACGAATATCAATTAGCGGAAACACGAAGAGTAATTCAAACTATGCACGAACAAGGCAAAGAGCCGTTTAGAATTACGCCTTATTATGCTTCATTAATGCACGAAGACCCATTCCACCCCAAGACACTTCCGGGCGAAGATGCAGACAATACTCTAGACCCGATTTTTTGGCAGAGTGTACCTACACCCGCACATCTAATGTTCCCTGATACGGGTCTGGAAGGTGCAATGGACGAGGAACATCGCTCTTATGGTTCGGCATATCAGCGTTATCCCAATCGTTTGGCTCTTTTTGTTGCCGAGAATACGAGTTGTGCTTCATACTGCACACATTGCCAAAGAGCCAAAAGTCTTGATGAAGAACATAGAATTAGCTCCGAAGAGATTAATAAGGGCTTATTTTATATAAATTGGAATAAAAATATTGAGGAAGTTCTAATTACCGGCGGCGATGCACTAATGATAGGCAAGAAGAGACTTCAATATATTTTAGAGGAATTAAGCAAAATCCCTCACTTACGCGTAATACGTATAGCAACACGTGTACCTGTCGTGATGCCAATGGCTATCACTGACGAGTGGCTACAAATGATAAAGGAAAGCGGCAACAGATATTCCGGTGATAATAAGAAGTATATTTATTTTATGACCCATCTGAATCACTATCAGGAAATTACAGAAGATTTTCGGGCTTGTATTGGCAGAATTCATCAAGCGGGCTTCTCAATCCGCAATCAAACGGTATTTTTGCGACATGTTAATTCCAATTTCAAAACATTGGCAGAAACTTTCAGACGAATGTTCTGGGTCGGGTTGGAACCGTATTATTTGCTCCAATGCCATAAAGAACGCGGAATTGTTCATTTTATTGAGCCAATACAAAACGGCAAAATATTTATGAAGAACTTGCAAGGCTGGATTTCCGGTATGATGAGACCCACCTATGCCGCAAATGTCGAAGGTGGTGGCGGTAAAATTGTTCTTATGCCGTCAACTCACTACACACTTGGCAAACATGCCGATATCGAAGAGACAATCGGACATAGCCAAGTATATATTCAGACTTGGGATAAACGGGATTTCCACAGCTACGAAGCTCTTGGTCGGACTACTCTGGAAGAATATGAAGAATCGGTAAAAATTATGGATAAGTATATTGGACGTGAAGGCGTATTTGCTCCCTGTTTGATTTTGAACGACCGGGACGGAAATTATATTAAGACAACAAATAGAGAAACATTACCGAAATTCACTAATACTGAGAAAGCAAATATGTTTGAATACGGCGAGCAAGAAGACGGAATGCCTATTACTAATCCGCACGTATTAAGTGAAGAGCTGGATAAAATGTATTATGAGAATAAGGCAAAGTCAATGAAAACAGCAGATGTAGCGGCTAAATAATTAAAGGAATAAATGAGAAATTACTTTTTAAAGTTTATTCATTCCAAGCAAGCCGGCGGCTTTATTTTGTTGCTATGCACGCTTATTGCCTTAATGATAGCCAATTCGGAAATGGCTCATTATTATTTCTCTATTTGGGAAATGAAAATCGGTTTCATAGGCAACGATTATGTGTTCCAGAAAACGTTGCGACATTGGGTTGATGATGGGTTGATGTCTGTTTTTTTCTTACTTGTCGGTCTGGAAATAAAGCGTGAATTTATCAGTGGCGAACTCTCTTCGGCACAAAAGGCTATTTTACCCGGATTTGCCGCAATTGGTGGTATGCTTGTACCTGCTTTACTTTTCGCTTTCTACAATCAAGGCACAGCAACGGCTGATGGCTGGGGAATACCTATGGCAACGGATATTGCCTTTTCGCTTGCCGTCCTTTCGCTGATTAAGGGTGTCCCAAATTCATTGAGAATATTTCTTGTTGCTCTGGCAGTTGCCGATGATATTGGTGCGATTGTCGTCATTGCGATTTTCTACTCTCATACAATTAATCTCATATATTTATCAGGTGCGATGCTTGTTCTTGCTATTTTAATGTATATGAATAAGAAAAAAGTATATAAGGTTTCATGGTATTTGATTTTTGGTATTATTCTCTGGCTATTAATTCTACAAACCGGGATTCATACTACTATTGCCGGCGTTATTCTTGCATTCACAATCCCATTTAATATGGAACGAGAAAATTCCCCATTGCACAAATTGGAAGCATCTCTTCATACTCCCGTAAACTTTTTTATCTTACCATTATTTGCCCTTGCAAATACAGGTATTATCATTCAATCGGGGAATTTCCTATCCGGTCTGCAGTCCAACGAGAGTTTGGGGATTATCCTCGGCTTGGTTCTTGGCAAGCCGATTGGTATTATAGGTGCAGTATTGGTGATGTCTATTTTTAAAATTGCTAAAATACCGGAAGGAACAAACCTTTGGCAATTTCTCGGTATTGGATTTATATGCGGTATTGGCTATACTATGTCTATTTTCATAACCGGACTCGCTTATGTAAATCCCGAAATTGTGGATAGCTCGAAAATTGCAGTGCTGGTGGCATCTTCTCTTGCCGCAATTATCGGCTTTCTTATCGTAAAATTAACAACACATAAGAAGAAACCGCTTGATGACCTAATTGCAGTGATTGCTGATGAATAAATTATTTTTGGGCTACTTTTTGGGTAGCCCATTTTGTTATTAATCTATTAGTCGGGAAAAAGACAATGACAATTGTATTTTTCCTCTCACCTTGCTTAAGGATAAGCAACAATTATATGCTGTTGATTTATTTTCTTTGCTACATCATAGTCTTACTTATTTGTTCCTATAATAGTACTTTTATATTTTGATATAATACCTTTTTTACTTAACTTGATGAGGAATAAAATATCATAAGTTTATGAAAATAATAAGAAATATTGTATTACTATTGACATTGAGCGTCTTGATTCCGCTTTTGTCCTGCAATGAAAGAAAAAGCGATAATCACCGCAAAGGCAAGCTAAAAATTGTTTGTACGACAGGTATGATTAGCGATATTGTAAGAGAGGTTGCAGGCGATGAGACTGACGTTTACGGATTAATGGGAGCGGGCATTGACCCTCATCAATATAAGGCAACTCCGAATGATGTCATTGCTTTGTTCGACTCTGATATTATTTTCTATAATGGATTACATCTCGAAGCCAAAATGGCTGAATTGTTTTATAGAATGGCTAAGACGCGTACAACAGTTGCAATCTCGGACAATATACCTGAAAGCGAGTTGCTCTCACCCGAAGGTTTTTCCGGAATGCACGACCCACATATTTGGTTCGATGTTCTATTATGGAAATATGCAGTTGAACGAGTCGCAATTGCTTTATCAAAAAAAATACCGGAAAAGAAGAATGTCTTTACGAATAATAAAAAACTATATATACTAAAATTAGATACTTTGCAAAACTATATTTTGCAACGGATTTCGGAAGTGCCGCCGGAACAGAGAATTTTGATTACCGCTCACGATGCTTTCGGATACTTTGGTAAACGATACGGCTTTCGTGTTGTCGGCTTACAGGGAATATCTACACAATCCGAAGCAGGTACCGGTGATGTACAAAAACTTGTCAATTTAATCGTATCTCATAGAATTAATGCAATATTCATCGAATCGTCAGTTCCACTTAGGAATATAAAGGCTGTGCAGGAAGCAGTTAAATACAAGGGCGGGTATGTAAGAATAGGCGGCGAGTTGTATTCCGATGCAATGGGTGATAGCGGTACATTTAATGGAACTTATATCGGTATGCTTACACACAATATTAATACAATAGTAGATGCACTAAAAGGAAAAGAAAATGGCAAATAATCCTAAACCGCTCGAAGTCAGCGATTTGACTGTGGCATACAATGAAAAACCTGTGCTGTGGGATATTGACAGTTCTGTGGACGAAGGTGTGCTGATGGCAATTGTAGGACCGAATGGCGCCGGTAAAAGTACGTTTATAAAGGCAGTACTGGGTTTGGTTAAGCCGGCGGCAGGAAGTATTAAAATTTTCGGTAAACCTTATGCTGATGTTAGAAAAACTGTAGGCTATGTACCGCAACGTGGTTCAGTAGATTGGGATTTTCCTACTAACGCTCTTGATGTAGTTACAATGGGACGCTACGGACATCTCGGTTGGTTCAAACGTCCGGGTAAGGCGGAAAAAGATTTAGCAATGAATGCACTCGAAAAGCTAGGTATGGCGGATTACGCAGAACGACAAATCAGCAGGCTTTCCGGCGGTCAGCAACAGCGGGTATTCCTAGCGCGTGCATTGGTACAGGAAGCCGATTTATATTTAATGGACGAGCCGTTTGTCGGTGTTGATGCAATGACCGAGAGAACAATTATTAACATATTACAGGAATTACGCTCGCAAGGTAGGACATTGATTGTCGTTCATCATGATTTGCAAACACTAAAGGAATACTTTGATTGGGCAATGCTACTGAATGTCCGGCGTATTGCTTTGGGACCTGTTGGCGAAGTTATTACCGAAGAGAATTTGAAACGTGCTTATGGCGGACGTTCCGCTTTTTTGAAAACATAATTAATTACGCTATGCCCGATTTTGATTATACGATGTGGACGGTAATTATCGGAGGGAGTATTACAGGTTTGCTCTCCGGTATGCTCGGTGTATTTGCCTTGCTCCGCAAACAAAGTTTGCTGGGCGATACAATATCGCATGCTGCACTACCAGGCATAGCATTCGCATTCCTTTTGATTCAGGTGAAAGAACCACTTGTGTTAATCCTCGGTGCAATGGCGGCAGGTTGGCTCGGTACATTACTTATTTCTTGGGTCAAAAGAAATTCACGTTTGAAAGAAGATGCATTGATGGCAGTTGTGCTATCTTCATTTTTTGGCTTCGGATTACTTTTACTAAGTATAATACAAGGACTACCCACAGCCAATCAAGCGGGTTTAACGAAATTTCTATTCGGTAGTGCCGCTACTATGCTTCGTCAAGATATAATTATTATGTTGGTCTTTGCCCTGATTTCCATCGTAATTATATTATTATTTTGGAAGGAATTTAAACTTGCAACCTTCGACCCTGATTTCCTCATTGCAATTGGTTTTCCTCTTCGTATCCTTGATATATTGTTACTCTCCCTTATAGTTGTAGCCATCACTATCGGACTTCAATCCGTTGGTGTTGTTTTAATGAGTGCTATGTTAGTAGCACCTGCGGCGGCGGCTCGGCAATGGACGGACAAACTGGCGCTTATGACTCTTTTATCGGCACTATTCGGAGTTGCGGCAAGTGTGGGAGGAGCATTTGCAAGCAGTATGATTATTAAACTACCGACCGGACCGGCAACCGTTTTGATTATTACAGGTATCGTACTCTTCTCTCTGCTTTTTGCCGGTAATCGCGGATTAATTCTGAAGCAAGTTCGCAGATATAGGAATCGCGGTGATATTGCCATTGCACGATTATTAGAACAAATGCTCTTTATGTCGAAGCATCATAAAGACCAGCGGCATAAACACGAAATTGCAATGTTGCAGTCGCTTTTTCCCGAAAAAATAGACCGCTATATTTCTTTACTCGAAAAAAGAAAATGGATTACATTGACGGACAGGGCTACTATGTTCCACTTAACGACTGAGGGTTTTCGGCAAGCGGAAAAAGTATTAGACATAATGAACGGAGGAAAGAACTAATACGATGATGATGGAAATACTCATAATTGCAGTTATCATTGCGGCGACTTGTGCCATACCCGGCGTTTTTTTAATCTTACGGCGTATGTCCTTAATCAGCGATGCAATTAGCCATTCGGTTCTTTTCGGTATTGTTATTGTCTTCTTTTTAGTTAAAAGTTTACATTCGCCATTGCTGATTGCAGGAGCTGTATTGACAGGTATTCTCACGGTATTTCTCTCCGAGATGCTTCTCAAGACACGTTTATTAAAGGAAGATGCTTCAATCGGATTGGTCTTTCCCGCCCTTTTTTCCATTGGTGTAATATTAATTAGTATGTATGCAGGCAATATACACTTGGATACAGATGCAGTACTTATGGGCGAAATAGCACTTGCTCCTTTTGATAGGTTTATTATTGCCGGTGTTGATTTAGGTTCTGTGTCAGCTTGGCTTATGGGCGGCATAGGCATATTAAATATTTTGTTTGTTGCCGTATTCTATAAGGAATTGAAGATATCTACTTTCGATGCAGGACTTGCGGCGGCTCTTGGTTTTGCACCCGGATTGCTACATTACGCATTAATGATTACAGTCAGCATTACGGCAGTAGGGGCATTTGATACGGTTGGCTCAATTCTTGTAGTCGCATTTATGATAGCCCCGGGCGCCAGTGCATATTTGCTGACTGACCGTCTATGGTTAATGGTTGTCCTGAGTATGGCTATTGGTATGATTTCCGCAGTAATAGGAGTACTCTTGGCATTTGCTTTGGATACATCAATTGCAGGGACTATGGCAAGTGTTACAGGAATAATATTTATGATTACATTTTTATTTGCCCCACAATACGGTATTATTGCAAAAATTATTTTGCAGCGAGAACGCAAATGGGTATTTGCCGCATATATGCTTGCCGTCCACTTATATTATCACGAAGATACGGAACTCGAAAGCGAAGAAAGCGACATATCTCATCTTACGGGACATCTCGGGTGGAATCAGAAATATTCGTTAAGAGTACTTGCAACAGGACAAAAAGAAGGCATTTTTACACGCGAGAATTCTCGCTTAATATTAACAGATTTGGGGCGTGCCACTGCCCGCTCGCTTATGGATAGAGGATAGCAGAATATTCAATATTTGTATATTTTGTGATAATCAATTATATTATGAAAAACAAAGTAGGTATATTTTCTTTTTTGTCACTTTTTTAGGAGTTGAGTATGAAACTGTTTAATAAACTCGGTGCTGAATTTATCGGTACATTTTGGTTGGTGCTGGGCGGTTGCGGTAGTGCGGTGCTTGCGGCGGCATTTCCGGAACTTGGAATTGGCTTTGCCGGTGTTGCCCTAGCTTTCGGTTTGACCGTATTAACATTGGTATATGGATTCGGACATATTTCCGGCGCCCATTTCAATCCCGCTGTTTCTGTTGGACTTTGGCTCGGTGGACGTTTTGACGGGAAAGAACTCTTTCCTTACATTGTCGCTCAGGTTTTGGGTGGAATTACAGGTGCGGCTGTACTGTATATCATTGCAACGGGTAAAGCCGGTTTTGAATTAGGCGGATTTGCATCAAACGGCTATGGAGTTCATTCGCCTGGCGGTTTCAATATGACAGCGGTACTTGTTACCGAAATTGTTATGACATTTATGTTCTTGATAATTATTCTCGGAGCAACAGATAAACGTGCGCCAAAGGGTTTTGCCGGAATCGCAATCGGTTTGGGGCTTACTCTTATTCATTTGATTAGTATTCCCGTATCGAATACATCAGTCAATCCTGCAAGAAGCACAAGTCAGGCTATATTTGCAGGTGGCTGGGCGGTTGAGCAGTTATGGCTATTCTGGCTGGCACCGATTGTCGGAGCCGCTCTTGCCGGTATAGTTTATAAATTAATTGCCGCCGAAAAAGAATAATACTTTATTTGAACAATAAATATTTATATTTTTGTCAATAACATTTTATGAATAAATACTATTGCGGAGAAAGAATGAGAAAAATTATTTACACACTTTTTATTTTTACAGTAGTCCTGCTCTTTACGGCGTGCGATGATTACGGCGATAAAATAGAAATGAACGGCGGCGAAGTTTACTACAAGGAGCCGGCTACAAATTCCGAAGCGACTGCTCTTGCCAAGTATTTGGTTGCAAGCGACTATTTTGACGGCAGTCCTGCTACCGTACAATT
The DNA here is from genome assembly GCA_964581505.1 of uncultured Hyphomicrobiales bacterium. Lineage (GTDB taxonomy): Bacteria > Bacteroidota > Ignavibacteria > Kapaibacteriales > UBA2268 > CAZOOR01. The sequence continues at coordinate 683 of CAZOOR010000034.1, read as the reverse complement.
ATTGAAAGCGAATGATTCCTATACTGTCAATTTTGTTGTCAAAAAAGGTATGGCAGAAGATAGTTCTGTTGTCAAGGGATATCGCGCTATGTCGCCATTGCTAAGCTACCAAGTCTTCAACGGAGCAATTGTCAATATAGGTCTCTGCAATACCGAATTGGAACTTGTGCATCTTCTTGCCGGGTACAATTTCGGTAAACTTATTACTTTCGGAGATGATGATTTATATTATACCGAAGGAATTGATAAGAAGTTGGCACAACGCTTTGGCGATTATCTCCGCGAAACAAGTTTTTTCAGTGGCAAAGGCTTGAATGCCCAGCTAAATAAGAAAGGTGATATTTATCAGTTCAAATATAATGTGCAAGATGGCTACGAAAAAGATGAGCAATACAAAGCTACTGCTCGCGCTTATGCCGTTTTACTTTCGCGGGACTTGTTCGATGATGCAGAAGTTGAAATTCACCTCTGTGATGATTATTTCAATACTCTTGCAGTCGTAACTTCGGGCCGTCCAAAGAAAAAGAAATAGTCATAGTATTTGCAACGAATTGAACAAGAGGCTGTCTCTCACAGAGGGCAGCCTGTTTTTTTACCAAATTATAAAGATACAATCATTTATATTTTGTATATGCGCAAAACAACAATTGCAATGCAAAAGCAGCAGAGTTAAATGTCTAATT
>CAZOOR010000033.1:0-27497 GCA_964581505.1 uncultured Hyphomicrobiales bacterium | reverse complement strand
AACTTTATTTTGTATATTATCTTTCATGTTTACAACTAATTGCGGCATGCACTATATTTTTTGTTACACACAGTATTTACATTTGATATTCATAAGCTTGTTTTATCAAATTGATAATTTTTTTAAGGTCAGTGTTTTTATCATACTTAATTTCTCTTGTTACCGACCACCCCCTTTGCGATATATCCTTTGATAAATTTGTTGGATCTTTAAAACTTTTTTCATCAACTCTTAATTGCAAAATCAACCAATTTTTCCTTACATGAACAGCAAGAAAAGTTGTATTGACTACATATTTAATGTACTCTGGAACAAATCCTTCTTCAATGTTTTCCCCCAAATTAAGAACTTCATTTCTGAATTTGTCAAAAAATGGCTTAAATTCTTTGCTGGCCTTTTCACGATGGTCATCTAATGTATATGTTTTTGTACCTCCTCCTGAAGTGCCTCCAGTTGAACTTGTGTTCCTCTTTTTATATTGATTAATAATTGGGTCTAAATGAATGTCTAATTCATCTTTATGATAAGAATAGGAATAACATTCAATATTTGTATCTAAATGTTTAATTAGGCTAATATCCCATTTTGAATATCTTTTTGCAATTGTAATCAACCTTACTTCACTCCAATCGACCTCTAAATCTGAAGTATTCTTATTTTCTTTTACAATTCTTTCAAATTCATATTTGGTTGAGCGTTCTTGAAGCCAATCATAGTAAAACACTATTTGATTAATTATTTTTTCATCCATTTTATGTTTATATTCGATTATACAGGGTTTTCCTTCTTCTGTAATAGCTAGAGTGTCAATTTCACCACCTGGTATTCTGTAGAAACTTTTCAAAAAATAACTTTGAAAAAAAAGATTTAAATGTTTTTCTACATACTTTTGAAGTTCTTTTTCAGGTGTTTTACTTTTGAATTGTTCTTCTTCAATTATTTTCCCTGATTTTAAATTTACTCTTGGCATAATATCTCTTTTTTATATTGTGTGTAATGTTCTGGGCTAAGCGAATTCTGTCCCAACGTTTGGGCTATGTGCAGTAAGGGATTGTTAGCAAACTTCTTGTCAGAAGGTACAATTTTTTAGCGGGCTAAAATGTTTGAATTACTACTGAAACCCTTATTGCATATAGCCTGTGTTAGCCACTGGGTTTTCTTCCGAACCTTTGAATTTGATTTGTTCTCTAAAAGTCTGTCCAATTGTATCTTTTAACGGAAGACTATATGTTGATTTGGTAACAATTCCAATTTTTGAAAACTTCACAAAGGCTTCCTTTAATGCACCATCTTTTTTAGCAAATTCCTTTGTTTCCTTTTCTATAAGTTCGGTAAGTCTATCTGTTATTTGTTGTGTTTTCATAATGTTTCAAATTTAGAAAAATACTCTTGAATGTACAAACGCTTTTCCACCTAGTCTTATTATGTGCTCGCAAATTAGGTCATTATAATCTCTTATTAATTCTCTCAAATCATCATTAGTAGAATAATCTTCAATCTTTAATTTTAAAAAATTAGTCAATGTATCAATACCAATTGACCTACCGTGTGAATGCCATATACTATTATTACTTAGTTTATTTGCTATGTCTTCTGCTCGTGCCTCTTTCTCTGCTTTTGTAACAGGTTGTCCAGTCGAATTATGTGTATTCCAGTCCTTAAATTTAAAGTTTACTAACCAGTCCTTAAGTAAAGCAATCGTTAGGTTTCTCGCCATTTCATAACTTCTTAATTCTGCCAAATCAATCTTTTGAAGTATCATAAACTCAGCTTCAGTAAGTTCGTTGTTTGATGACTTCTCAATTAATTCTTCAATTTTATCCAAATATCCTAGTGCAGGAACCCAGTTTTTACCATTATAAACTTGTGGGTCAATTGGACCGAGAGAGGACGAATAGTCCATAAATATTTTGTCACCAGACATACACAGAATTGTTCCTGCTGACATTGCGTAATCAGGAACAACAAAATATACTTCATCGTAATGAAAACGTATAACCGAAACCATTTTTTCAACTGTTTCAGCACTGCCACCTGGTGTATTTATAAAAACTACTAATTTATTCCTGTCATATTCAGTATCTTTTTTAATTTGCTCAATAAAGTCACGGAAAGCTTTTTCGAGTGAAGGATGTATTTCTCCGTAATGGAAAATCACATCTGCGTTGAAGTAATCTTCAAGTTTTCGGAGTCTTAGATTTAAAGTCTCTTTAATTGTTTCGTCAAAAATCTGTCTCATAATAATAATTTCTTATACAAAGATACTACTTTTAAACTTTTATGCTCGCAATCTCTTTTCTTACCTTGTGGGTAATGTTCTGGGCTAAGCGAATTAATCCCAGATTATTTAGTTGAGCTTATGTTGGGCAGAGTTCGCATAGCGAACTCATCGCTTTGCCCAAAACATTGGGACAGAATGAGCGTAGATAATTCTCTCCCTACACCTATAAAAATGCAATATAATAAATTATAACAAATTTTACACAATTAATTTGCATATTGATGCTTCTTTATTTAATTGCGTTTGATATAGGTTAGTGCATATTGCAGGAAATGGTCCCTTGGTTTTCGTTACTTTGCGTATCTGGCGGTGAAAGCCTTCTACTGTGTTGGTCGTATAGATTATCTTTCTTATTTCCGGTGTATAATCAAAATATGTCGATAGACATAACCAGTTATTTCGCTATGACCTGATTACTAATGGATACTTTTTGGACAGAGTTCAGTTTACAGTCTCATATTTTTTTTAAAAAAAGGGTTGTAGTAACAAACTACAACCCTGTCTCACACCAAATAAAAAAAGAATGTACTAGGTGTTATTTTTTTATAACTACAGTCTTGTATAGTTTTTTACATTTATCGTAAACCATCTCGAAACGAGCATCTTTATAGCCTTGTTTGACAATTTTCACTATATATTTTGCCGGTGATTGTAAAGATTCTTGTAACCAGTATCCACCTTTATTTGTTACACCTTTAGCATACATAGTTCCATCTAGAAAAACAAATATTCTTGCATTTGCAATACTGTTTTTGTTCTTATCTTTAACAAGAATTTTCATAGAAGCTGTAAAGCAGGAATCTTTATCTGTCAATTTTCTCATCTGCTTTTTGATTTTAAGAGTTTGGTCGCAGCCAATCTGAACTTTTGAAACAACTTCTTTGTAACCGGTCTTAGAAAGTTTCAGTTGATAAGCACCTTTATAGAGTTTATATAATGTTACAAAGCCGTTTTTATTTGTTTTACTTGCATTAATTAATTCATCGTCTTTAAATATTGACGCGACTACATAAGGAAGAGATTTACCGTCTCTATCAGTTACTTCTATTTCAATTACTCCTTTATGACACTTGTCTTCTCCATTTTTCTGCAAAGTAATAAATACATCTTTTTGCTTGTCATTTGATGATAAATAGAAACTATTTCTACCCTTAGTATATCCATCTTTTGAAACAACTACAAAATAACTGCCTTCGCGAAGATTTGAGAAAGATACAGAACCTTTGGCACCTGTTGATGCTTTGCCTCTGGGTGTTTGATTGCCAACAAAGAGTTCAACTTTTGCACCTTCAATTGCTTTTTTATTTTTATCACGAACATAAATAGTTACTTGTTTGTTGCCGCTGTCAGCTTTTGATTTATTCATTGTTTCGACAATTTGAAGTGTTTCGTTACAAGGCATTTCTTTTGTGATTTTAAATGCCTCATATCCGGTTTTCTCGAAATATACGTAATATTTGCCTTTACAGATATTACTGAGCAAGATTTTCCCGTTTTTATCGGTAAATCCCTGCATAATTTTATCTTGATTTTGCATTAATTGAACAAGAACATATTGAAGTGGCTTCTTATTTTCATCAATTACTTGAATATCCATTTTGCCTTCGCAGCATTTGTTCTTTTCAAGTTCTATTGTAACTTCTTTATTTTCGTTCTTTTTCAGTGTAATATTTGCTTCACCATTGTTATAGCCTTTGTAACCTGCTACTATTTTGTATCCGCCTTCACACATATCTGTAAAATTGACATAACCTCTGTTGGTATAATCTTTTCCATAATATCTTCCGTTATGGAATAATTTAACCATTGCCTTATTCAGAGTTTTACCTGTTTCCTTATCCTTTACAATAACCTTGATAGAGCCTTTGCACTTCTTAATATCAGCGCCTTCTTTTTTAAGAAAAACAGTAAGTTCGACTTTATCTTTTTCATCACAACCTTTTACCTTAATATCACTGACATTTTGGACTTTATATCCTTTTTTGAAAATGCGTGCCCAATATGTACCTTCGCAAACTTTCTCGAATGTGTGCATACCATCTTTATCCGTCAATGCTTTTCTTTTGTATGTGTTCCTTTGGTAGATCTTAATAATTGCACCCGAAACACTTGTTGAATCACCGCCTAATACTTTGAATACAATCTTGCCGCAACAGTCATCTTTGCATTGTACATCAACATTAGCATTGCCTTTGTCCTTGCCTTTAACAAATTTTGCCAAGTTTATTTGGAATGGTTTTAAGTCCGGATGCTGAACTCTTAGAATTAAATTGGCAAAATTACCGCTGATTTGCTTGAACTCATAATTACCGTTCTCATCTGTTGTATCGACAAGAATAACCTTGTTCTCCTGTATGGAGACTTTTGCGTTGGAAGTCTTTATGATTTCCATCGTAGCATTGGGAATTGCTTCACCGTATTCATTTTGCAGAACGCCCTTTACCGATGTCGGTTTCGGTAAGTCCGGACCTAATGGTTTAGAATCATCGCAAGAATTAATTAAGGCACCAAATAAAATAACAAATAATAATGCCATAATGCCTTTTTTTGATAATGTTTTCATTGAAACACCTATAATATTGTTAAACATACAACTACTTGTGTATGGTTAGAAATGATGATGTTAAAAAAATGTTACATCTATTCTTGATTTTTTTTCTTCAGTGCATTAATAAAGGTTGCTTGTAGTCTGTGAAGCATTCTTTTTGTAAGTTTATCCACGAGTTCCATATCCTTTGCCGCAAAGCGAGAAGCGAATTCGTCCATTATTTGAAGACGAGTAATTTCAAACTTTTCTGCAAACGGTTCGAGCAATTCACTACCGCTAAATTCAGTCCAAGCCGAAAATACTTTTACTTCGTCCTCAATAATTTTTTCGGCTTTTGGGAAATCTTTTGCTTTCTTTTCGCTTTGTTTGGAAAGATATTCTTTTAAATCTCCAATATCGAAGGTTTTAATATGCTCCGGCAATCCGCTTGTATTAAAATCGCGTGGCACAGCCATATCAATTATTAATTTTGGTCCGATATTTCTCTTTGCCAAGCTATGCAACATTTGTGAATTTACAATATAATTCGGCGCTCCGGTACAGGAATATACGGCATCGGTATTCGATAGTATATACATTATTTTGTCAAGGGGATAAGCCTCGCCACCATATTCTTCTGCCATTATCTCCGCTTTGTAGAGCGTACGGTTTATGAAAGTGAGATTTTTGAATCCTGCGGATTTTAGTTCCGATGCTATTATCCGCGTGTTTTCATTTACACCTATTATTGTAACATTATCCTTTGGATTGCAGTTTTCGAGGAAAAGACCTGATGCCACACCGCTGACCGATTGCTTGCCCTCGCCGAGCGATGTTTTGCTCCTAACGGCTTTACCGCATCGGAACGCCGCATGAAAAAGTTTATGCAGTACACTATCCATTGTTTTGACATCGCAAGCAATTGAATAGGCATCACGCACCTGTCCCTGAATTTGATATTCACCGACTACCAACGAATCCAGCCCCGAAATTACTCGGAACAAATGACGGGTTGCTTCCGCACCATTATATATATAGAATACATCACGCTTATTCTCAATATCAATGCCACGTTCCTGTTTGTAAAATGTGCTGATTATATCAAAGGGTTCTTTGTCCCTCGAGATTAATAAATAATATTCAAGCCTATTGCAGGTTTTTAATATTAATACACTCTCGACCGCATCATTACTAATGATACTGTTCAATGAATGTTTAATATCTTTCTTGTCGATTTCCAACAATTCCCTGTCTTCAATCGTTGCCGTGTGGTGATTGCTACCAATAACCGATATTATTAGATTGTTTTTTTTCATATCCTCATTTACCTTCCTTACAAATATACAGCAAGAAAATGAATTGAGAAAAATGAATTATTTATGAATAAATAATGAACTGAATATAAATTATTTTTGGTTTATTTGCTTGTGTTTCGTAGTTTAGGTGTGTAAGAAATTACACACTTTTTGAAAATCAAAAAGAATGTATGATTAATGTATTATAAATTTTGGTGTTTTATTGAAGTTTGTTACAAATAGTCCGAGTATAGAAATATGTTAATATCATTAGTTGCCGGAGTCATTGCAGGGTTTGTTTTAGCTATGCCGCCGGGTCCGGTTGGTGTTACTGCTATCAAGTTGGTGCTTGACAAAGGCAAGAAGCCTGCACTACTTGCGGCGCTCGGTACTACCGTGATGGATTTCATTTTTGCATTCCTCACCGTATTTGCTACCTCTGCAATAATTTCTTTGCTGGATAATTTTGCCGAGAAATATCCTATAGGGGTTCTTCTTATTCAAATTGTTGTTGTTGCCGCCATTGTTGCTTATGGTATTTTATTGCGCAAGAGCAAAGGCGAAGAAAATAATGACAACAAGAAAGCCAAAACTTATTCATTCATTGAATATCTAAAGCACCGAGGTCCTTTCCTACTTGGTTTTGCCGTTGCATTGGCTAATATTGCCAATCCTACATTTCTCGGTTCAATCTCTTATGTTGCAGTCCTACTGCAAAAATGGGCATTTATTGACAGTTCGATTATCGGACGAACCATTTATGCTTTGGGATTTGGAGTCGGTACTTTCTTATGGCTTTATATTCTCGTTAAAGTAATTGTGTTCTACAAACCGCGTATGTCCGAAAATATGATTTTCAAAATCAAAAAATTTGCAGGCTTAACTCTAATCGGTTTCGGTACTCTATTGGGCTATCGCGTTATTGCATTTACGAATTGGGGACAAATCCTACACATTCTATTTGCATTCTAATTTTATCTATATCTAAAATTACGTTGAATATTTCTTTCGCTGTCGCGTTCCTTTACTGTTTCGCGCTTATCATATTTTTTCTTAGCTCTTACTACGCATAATTCTACTTTGACATAACGACCGGAAAAGTACAACGAATATGGCATTAGCGTATAGCCTTTTTCCTGTATTGCCGTACGTAGCTTCACGGCTTCCTTGTGATGTACCAGAAGTTTGCGTGTTCTGGTAGGTTCGTGATTATTGATATTTCCTTGCTTGTAGGGAGGAATATGCAGGTTAATCAGGACAAGTTCCTCATTATCTTTATTAGGGAAATAGGCGTAGGCATCTTGAAGCGAGGCTTTGCCCTCTCGCAAAGACTTGACCTCCGTCCCTTGTAGCACAATTCCCGCTTCAATTGTTTTTAATATTTCAAAATCGTGGCGAAGCCGCCTGTTTTTTGCAATTGTTTTCTTTACTCTGTCTTTTACTTCCATTTTCTTTATATCAGTTCTTTCCGATTATTATTATTTTCTCGAGTATTCATTATTCAGGTAACGAATAAGCATTTGCATTATTAACTAATCATTATTTTCGGTGGTAATTATTTTTCTTCCAATTGTCATAGAAAAGTAATAAAGGCATCATCAGCTAAGCCGATAGTAATAACTTCAACATTTTATAGTTAAATCCTACAAGCTCGAACTAATCGCCTATAATTATTTTTGTATAATTGGCTACGCCGTCTGCAAGCAGAAATAACATATACACACCGGCGGGCATTTTTTGTTCATTATCAATATATGGATTAAAGTCAAATTCCGTTTCTCCTCCGGCAATATTACCCGAATATATCTGCTTAACAATTTTACCGTCCAAATCATAGAGTAATAACTCACCGTTTACGGCTTTATTTAGTTTGATTTTTATTCTCCCGCTCATATTAATCGGATTGGGATAAACGGATAATTGTGCGCTGAGTGCCGCTACGTTTTCTTCCTTAACCGATGATGTGAATTTATCAATTTGAAAATCCCATGCACCGCGTCCATAAGTAACAAAACGAACTAATTTCCTGTGTGGCACATATTCAACAGACCAAAATGTTTGGTCAGGAGATTCCGGTGCAGACATATCGTACCATCTGCCTTCATCTGCAATATATACATAAGAACCTGCTCCCGTTGCGGCAAAAATAAACTTATCATCGGGCGTAACGGCAATTCTATAAATCAATGTTTTAGGTAAACCACTATCAATTGGTGTCCAAGATTTTCCATGGTCATCACTCATATATGCACCGGGCGTTGAATAGGCATTACCGGCAACGTAAACTCTGCCGAATTTTTCCTCCGAAGCGACTACGGAATTACCATAGAAATAATGTCCGCCGGGACCTTTGAATACTTCGTTCATCGTCCAATGCTTACCCTTGTCGCTTGTCATAAAGAACTTGCCGTCATTTGTGAGAGCATAGAAAAATTGATGGGACAAAGGAGAAATTGCCATAGCAGTCGGTTTGCGTCCTTTTTTCTTTTCCGAAAAATTAAAGTCCAATGAATCGTAAACTAATCTCTTGCCGACAAGTTTTACACGCCATATACGGTTGGCATTATTATTGGAACTTATTTTTGTTCCGCTAACCAGATATGCTGTCTTCGGTTCATCTAAGTCAGGAACAATAGGGGGTAACCACAGCCAATTTTTTAAAACTTTCTTAAAACTCCAAGTGTGGGTTTTGTGTTTCTTTTGCTGTGCATTTTCATAGAGCATTACAAAACTCGGATAGACAGACCAAAGATGAACACCACCATCTGAAGACGAAAGATGTCCGTAATCGCCGCTTATCGTTTGTACGAAATTTGCCGGTTTCCCTTTAATATCGTTGAGTGTACGCTGAAAACCTTGGTCTTGACTTCCCAAAAAGTATATACTGTCGGCTTTCCTATAGGTATAACCGCTATAATATTGGCTAACGTTCAATCCCTGCATAGAAATATTCTCAACTGTTTTCAATCCGTCTTTTGAAATATACAGTCCACCGTCCGTACCGATTAGAAACATTTCGTCATTCTGCGGTGATTTGAAAACAATAATTCCCGGAATATCGGCATGCAATTTGCTTTTCGGTTTGCCATAGTAATGTCCCCATTTATTCACTACCTTCCAAGTTGCACCATTATCTTCACTGCGAAACACTTCCATCTGACCAACAAAAAGTAGAGAAGTATCACTATATGAGACATTAAAACTATTATTCATAAATGTACCTGTCGGGGCTGTGCCGAGTTGATACCATATTTTGAAATTATTAGTTCGATAGGCATAGGATTCGCCTTTGCTCTTTGAAGTATGTAGCATTGTCAGAATTACTTTATTATTAATAACCGAGCCACGGAGAATTGTACGTTTGATTGATGAATAAGAATGATTAAGTTTTATTCCACCGAGTTTAGTTATTTTTCCGTCCTCAATTTTAGATAAAGTATCCTTATGCACCAAAAATACACCGGCATAGTGATATTCGGGCGCCCATATATCGCAGTATCCGGTCGGTAGTTTGTATTTCATTACAGGTTTGAAACTACTTGCATAATTATCGGAACGATAGACTGCAACAATTCCTCTTCTTAATTTATAATCCCACTCCGTTGTAAGAATGTACATAGTCTCCTTGCCTAAAACCCATACTCCACGTTGCATTCTGCCCCACTTGTGCGGTTTATCCAAGCCTTTGGCAGTGTTCCAATGCAAGCCTTCATCGTCAGTGTACCAAACATTCGCCGGCGCACCGCCTACAACAATAATCCTTTTCTTTCTGCCTAATTTCAATACTTTGATATACACAATGCCTTTAATTTGCATACCGTTATTCAGGCATGTCCAATCCTTACCGGCGAGACTGCCCCGCCAGATATTACCACCCGAAGAAGCAGTATAAATCAATTTATTTTCAAAATCAATATCAGCAGTATGGATTCTTCCAGCCAAATTATTACTACCTTTCTCAATCCATTCACCTCGCAAGCCGCTATTGCCTATTATTGTTTCAAGCATCATATCTTTGGAATGTTTGCCTTCCGCAAGATATTTATTTAGCATTAACTTATGCTTTTCAATTCTTGCAAGATGATTAGCACTTTCAATAATATGCCAATCCATTTCGGGGGGCGTCTTGTGCATTTCATCTAACCATTGTTCACGTTCGCGTCTAAATTGTTCTTCATTCTCTCTGTTCAGATGTAAATATTTTTCGATTTCACTACTCTGTGAATACGAGACTATCGGTAAGCAAGCGATAATCAAAGTTAGTAATAATATTTTTCTCATTTTTATATTCCCCATTAATAATAATCTCAACTGTAAACATATTAAAATTATCGCTAACTAACAATAAATTATTTTATTTATTGCAAATTATCCGTAAAATTTACATTTTTGAGAAAAAATAAATTGAAAATTTAGAAACATAATGAAATGAAAAAAATATTCAATGTTGCAGTTGTCGGTGCAAGCGGACTTGTAGGAAGAAAAATATTGGAAATTCTAGAAGAGCGAGATTTTCCTATTGATAAACTTTATCTTTTTGCATCAAATAAAAGTGCGGGTTTGCCACTGATATATAAAAATACAAAATACACAATCGAAGAATTGACGGAAACATCTTTTCAGAATATTGACATTGCTCTCTTTTCCGCCGGCAAAGAAGTCTCGCGTAAATATGCACCAATTGCCGTTGCCGCAGGTGCAGTCGTAATTGATAACGGTTCATATTGGCGATTGAACGATAGTGTGCCATTGCTCGTTCCCGAAGTCAATCCAGAAGCACTTTCCGCTCACCATGGTATAATCGCAAATCCCAATTGTTCAACTATACAAATGCTGGTGGCTCTAAAACCTATTGCAGACAATTATGGCTTAAAGCGTGTCGTTGTCTCAACATATCAATCTATAAGCGGTGCCGGGCAGAAAGGTATTACCCAACTTGCTGACGAAATTATCGGCAATGAACCGAATAAAAGAATTAGTTCTAAATCCCTGGCATTCAACACTGTCTTTCATTCTTTTGCGGACGGCAATGACTTTACGGAGGAAGAAATAAAAATGCTCAACGAATCTCGGAAGATATTATCTTTACCGGAATTGAAAATTGCCGTTACTTGCGTACGTCTGCCTATTCTCGGTGGTCATGGCGAGTCATTAAATATTGAGACGGAAAAACCTTTTGACATATCACTGCTGCGCAGTTTATTGTCAAATGCTCCGGGTATTAGTATTATTGATAGTCCCGAAAAAGACGAATATCCGACTACTGCTCTTGCACAGGAAAGTGATAATGTTTACATTGGGCGTATTCGCAGAGATAAAACGGTGGAGAATGGTTTTTATATGTGGGTGGTTGCCGATAACATCAGGAAAGGTGCCGCAACAAATGCAGTTCAAATTGCCGAATTGCTTGTTCGGAATAATCTTTTTGATTTTAATACGATTAATTTTGAATAAATCCAAAACTCCAGATAGCAACACTCTATATGGCTTCACTGCAATTTTTATTAGTTTAAAATGGGGAGTGATGTTATTTAGACTATTATTTCAATAAATCTTCTAAACAATTTAGGTTAATTGTAAATATATATTAATTGGCAACTATAATAAATCATTAAAAATTAGCAAATAAAAGAATAAATACTTATTTTAATTATTAGGGAAAATCTAAAAACATTTTTTTGATTTTTATGGATTGCAGGGAGTATGTTTAGAAGTTTGAAATTTACAGACGGTAGCAGTTTGAGGGCAGGTACGCTTTTCTGTGTAGCGGCTAATTATGCAATGCATGCCAAAGAGATGGGCGGCAATGTTCCCAAGGCTCCATCAATATTTATAAAGCCACCGCAATCTATTATCAATTCAGGTGAGACTATTATTCTACCCGATATTTCGGGAAATGTTCATCACGAGGTGGAACTCGTTGTTATTATTGGCAAGGAGTGTTATAATGTTAATAAAAATGAAGCGATTGATTACATTGCCGGCTATGCAGTAGGTATTGATGTAACAATGCGTGATATACAAATGCAGGCAAAAAAAGAAGGCAAACCTTGGGCAATAGCAAAGGGTTTTTATACATCAGCTCCATTGTCCGAGATTGTACCTGCAAGCGATTTCAAGGGTAAAATTCCTGATTTTGAACTTCTGCTTTCAATTAACGGCGAAATAAAACAGAATGAAAATACTGCACAAATGGTCAGAGATGTTGCTTCTTTGATTGAATTTTTATCTGGAATGTTTGCTCTTATGCCGGGTGATTTGATTTATACCGGAACACCCCAAGGTGTTGGAAAAATTACTAATGGCGATTTAATCCACTCGGAGTTAAAGGGTTATGTCTCATTAGATATTAATGTGAAATAAATTATATGTAACATATATGAGTATTGAAAATATGAAATACTATTATGCCTTAATATTTCTTGTTGCGCTTACTATTTCCTCTTGCGGAAATCTGACAACAAGAACGGAAAATGATGTCTATACTATAACAGTAAAGGATACGACTAATCTATACGAGCAGAAAAATGCTCCGGGCAATCGTGATAACGGCGTTATTTTCCCTTCGTCGCGTACTATTACTTCTAAACGACTATTAGTACAACGTGATAGTTTGGTTGAACGCAGGTATCCTGATTTTATCAGATTGGGAATATTCGAGTCAGTTGGAATAATCGGCGGTCGTACCGATAGCGCCATGGGTACCGGACTCTTCGGACTATTCCCCGATTTTTCAAAAATTAATAAATCTTTCAAAGGTGAAAAATATCTGTTTAGCGGCGGTATATATAGAGTACTTACAGGTGAATGGCGTCTGCGTTGGTTCGATGATGCAAAGAACTGGACAATCGGCACAAGCCTTTGGGAAGAAATTGTTCCCGATGCAAATTTTGCAAGACATTTCGGCTCTGTTCTTCCTGTATATTTTAGAAAGCGTTGGTATCTTAGCGATAAGATTCCTTACTTATGTTTAACAAGTTCATTTGGAATCGGCTACTATCCTTCTCAATATTTGAACGCTTCTCTCTCCCTTGATTTCGGTTCTATCGGTGGCTTCAATATGCGTGCTTACGGAGGATTAGCGGCGGCATATAATGGAATAGGTAATTTCTTTGTAAGGAATAGCCCGACTCCGAGTATGTCCCAGATGGTACTTTTGCCTTATCTTGGTCTCGGTGTTTCTTTCCTTGATTTTCATAATACTGTGGACGAAACATATAGGGAATGGAAAGACCACGAGCATTCTGCTTGGGATGTTGGTTTTGTTCAATACAATATGCTTTATACAACAGCCGATACTGCAATGAATTCTGACGGTAGTTCGGAATCATTGATTAAGGGTATGATGTTGCGACTGCTCAATACTTCTGTTGCATTACCTTTTGGCAATAATCGTTTCTATGCAGGTGTATCATTAGCTAATTTAATGGTAATGGGCAAGAACAGGTGGGGTATGGCAATTATGCCGCTTCGGTTTGGCTATTGGTCTTTGCTAATTCCTGACGAACTATCTAACGAGACTTTTATTGAAACCGGTCTCTATCCCACTAGTTATTTGCACATTGGGAACAGGTTGAATTTAAAGTTTTCCAATATGCTTAATATTGGTTTTGTACTTGGCTATGTTAAGGGCAGTACAAGCAATGCTTTCGGTCGAGATTTGAAGGATTTATACGGTACTCCCGGCGATTTATCCCAATTCTATCTCGGAGTTAGTTTAGGGATTTTCGATAGGATATTCAATAAAAAAGAATTAAGATATTAAGTTAACGGGTGAATACTATGAGAGAAAGAATATTGTTACTTATGCTTGCATCTGTCGGAATTATATTTATTTCCGCCTGCTCTTCGATGTTCCATCCCGATACATTTATGCTTGATGAGATTTCGGCATCTCCGATTGAGGCGTTTATTTTGTCCGACTTTCATCTTGTCGAAAAAACCTATGATAACGAATTTATTATTCATAGGGGCGGGGCTTGTTCGATTAAAAAAATTCAGCTCACGACCAACAATGCTTCTTTCACTGTTACATTGAACTCCGGTAACGGATTGAAAATTATGACAAGAACCGATAATAAAAAGTATCAAGAAGAACAGGGGATTGCACTCGAATGGACGAAATCAGGTTCTACCGTTTACGAAAATGATAATATAATGGCAAAGGTTGATTCTGTAAAAGCTATTGAGAATTTCCCTGTAAAAATTTCTTTTATAAACGAAGGTGGCTATTATCTACTGCTTGCCGACTGTGATACTATTTACAAAGGCAGAACGCAATTACCCGAAAGCGAATTTTATATTTTTGAAGCAATGGACGCAGATGTAAAAGTATCGGGTATTTCTTTCGAACAACTATATGGGTTCGAGCCGGAGCAAATGCTGGAAGCAGAGGAAACAGGTACGCGGGAAATGGAAGAGAAAATTATTATTAAACAATAGGTACAGTAATTTACAATATATAATATCGCTATTCATCTATTATTTAATAATAATAAATTAAGGTGATGATGTTTGTATTTGATATATTAAGGGCGACATTTATCTTGTTTATAGAAATGTCGCCCTATTTGATTTTGGGACTTCTATTTGTAGGACTACTTAATATTTTTATTTCAAAAGATTTAATTGCCAAGCACATAGGCGATAGTAGTTTTATTTCCGTATTAAAAGCGGCACTTTTCGGAATACCGCTTCCGCTTTGCTCATGCGGCGTAATTCCTGCATCTGTTTATATGGCAAAGAACGGTGCTTCCAAACCTGCTGTTGTGGCATTTCTGATAGCAACACCGCAAACCGGCATTGATAGTATTATGGCTACTTATGGAATGCTTGGTCCCGTCTTTGCGGTTTTCCGTCCTATTGCCGCATTGCTTGCCGGCATTGTAGGCGGCTTACTTACTCATACATTTGTTTTCGATAAGGGCGAAACTAAGTCTGATTTTAAAATCTCCTTGGATTCATATTCATTAGATGCACATAAGAAAAGGGATTTTAGATATTATTTAAAAAAAATGTTAGTATATCCTTTTGTCGAATTCCTTGATGACATAGCGGTTCAATTTATTATCGGATTGTTCATTGCCGGACTTATTTCATATTTTGTTCCCGATGATTTCTTCGGTAACAGTATAATAAGTAACGGGCTACCCGGAATGCTTGCCTTGCTCCTAATGGCAATCCCAATGTATGTATGCGCCACTGCATCAATACCTATTGCTCTCAGCTTGATTTTAAAAGGTTTTTCGCCGGGTGTTGCTTTTGTGTTCCTTGCCGCAGGACCGGCAACAAATGCCGCATCTCTATCAGTTATATCAAAAGTATTGGGGAAGCGTACAGCGGCTTTGTATGTCAGCGTTATTTCGCTTACGGCTATTCTTTCGGGGCTTTTGCTCGATTGGATTTTCGCAATTACGGATATAAACATTTTTGAGCAAATTGCAAATTCGGGCATACATCATATAGGAATTTTTAGTATTTTCCAATGGAGCCTAAGTGTCATTTTGTTTATTTTGTTGTCAATGTCGATTTATAGAAAATTTATTAAATCAAAATTTAGAAAAGATGAAACAATGCAGACAGACAAAAGAAAAATATTTATTGATGGTATGACTTGTAATCATTGCGTTGCAAATGTAAAAAATGCTATACAGAATACTGCGGGTGTGGAAAGTGTGGAAATCATCTTATCCGAAAATCTCGCTCTGGTTACAGGTGATTTTAGTTTTGATGAATTAAAGAATAATGTAGAAAAAATCGGGTATAAGGTGAACAATGAATAAGAGAATTGCAATTTATCCCGGGACATTCGACCCGATAACAAACGGACATGTGGACGTTATTGAGCGTGCCGCAAAACTATTCGATAAGGTTATTGTTGTCATAGCTGTTAATTCTAAAAAGAAAAGTCTATTTACCGTGGAGGAGAGGGCGGATATGGCGACAGACGCAGTAAAACATATTGATAATGTAGATGTAGATATTCACACCGGATTGATTGTTGGATATGCGCAGAAAGTAAATGCTACTGCACTTATTCGCGGAGTACGGGCAATATCCGATTTCGAGTATGAGTTTCAAATTGCTCTAATGAATAGGAAGTTAGACGAGAATATTACAACCGTATTCTTAATGCCGCACGAGAAATATACCTACCTCAATTCGAGCATAATACGCGAATTGGCAGGATTGCGGCAAGATGTCAGCGAGTTTGTTTCTCCCTATGTTGCAGAGCGGCTTAGGACAAAGTTTGCCTGATTCATAGTTCTTTTATTATATTCAGTAGTGAAAGCGTTGAGCGGCGTAGCTCTTCGAGTGTGCCGTTATTATTAATTGAGAATTCCGCCCAGGCACTTTTTTGCTTTGGTGAAATTTGCTCGGCATTCCTTTGTTTCACCTGTTCGGACGTAAAACCTCTTTCGGCGGCACGTTTTATTATTATTTCCTCGTCGGAATAAACGCTTATTACATAATCAAATCCTTCGTCCAGTCCCATTTCGTATATCAAAGCACTTTCTACAAAGACGAGTGGTTCACCAATTTTTTCATAATGAGCGACCTGTGTCATCATTTCATCAATAACAGCAGGGTGAACAATTACGTTCAATCTTTGTAAATTTTTGTGAGATTCCTCTGACCTACCAAACACCATATCCGCCAGAAATATCGTATTGAGCGAGCCGTCAGCATTATAAACCTGCGCACCGAATTTATTAATAATTCTTTTCTTAATCTTTTCATTATTCATCATCAATGTTTTAGCAAGTTCATCTGTATAAATAACAGGGTAGCCCTGTTCTTCGATAATTTTAGCGGCAGATGTTTTGCCCGAAGCAAATCCGCCGGTTATTCCTATGCACAATGTTTTTTTTCTATTTTCTTCCATAATATCAAATAATTTTTTGGAAATACGTTAATATGTTCGTATTTTTGTATTCTTTTTTAAAGACGACCGGCCCCATCGACTAATGGATAGGTCACCACCCTTTCACGGTGGCAGTACGGGTTCGAATCCCGTTGGGGTCACAAATTAATAAATTTTTCCGAGAAAGTCAGGCTTTTGCTTGACTTTTTTTGTTTAGCCCAACGCATACTTTGTACTATATCTAAATATATTTCAAAAAAATAAGTAAATTGTGTATATTATAATATTGAGTCGTGCAGTATAAACGACAAATTATTTGTTGAACTAAACAAAGAGAAGATAATTATCTAAATCTGAAAAAAAATAGAATGAATTCATTATCTGAATATATTAAGCGAAATACAATCACGCAAAAGCGGCTGGAGAGCGAAATTAGAGATGAACGGAATGCAAAGTTGCCGACACGGAATATCTTTGTGCTACTCAGAAAGTATGCAAAAGATTTTTTCAGTTCGGGCAGTCAGCCGCGTATGTTGGCACTTTCCGGTCTGCGAGGTGTCGGAAAAACAACATTAATGTGGCAAACAGCCGAATATGTATATAGTAGCAATCTTACAAAAACAATTATTTTTATTAATGTTGATGATTTAAATCGATTGGAAGCCGGTTTATTTGATGTAATCAATATCCTTGAAAATCAGATTTTCAATTGTTCCTTAAATGAAATGGACGACAGGATAATGTTGCTCATTGATGAAGTTCACGAGTCGTCACAATGGCAGAAAGACTTGAAAATTCTATATGAAAGGGGTAAAAAGATTTTTGTAATTGCTACCGGCAGTTCGGCACTTCTATTACATACCAGCTCCGATTTAGCTTCCAGATGGTCGCTATTAAAAGTATTTCCTTTTAGTTTCCCTGAATATATTTTATCTAAATCATGGTTAATCAATCAAAAAGAACTGCTATTCCCAATTGATGGTTTGTCTGATAGATTAAAAGATATTCTTTTTTATTCTCTTAATTATGATGATTTCAAAACGGGAATAAAAAATATAGAGAAAAAATGCAATGACTATTTAATAAAATCAACAGCAATATCAAAGACTAATCAAAATCAATTTATTGATGAATATGTAAGTTATTACAATATTGCAAGATTTCTACCAATTATTAATACCGCTTTGATAAATGATAGAATATTGGCTCTATTTGACAGAATCCTGCTAAAAGATATTCCCGACATTAATCCTTCTCTATTAAAATCCGTAATAAACAGATTGCTGTTTAGATTGGCTTTAAGTGATGAAATTAATTACCAATCTTTGTCCAGTGATTTTAGTGTAAAAGAAAATGATATTGAACAAATTATTTCCACTTTGAATGACGCTGAGATATTAAATGTTTTTTTGCCGCACGGTGGAGTTAAATCTAAAACAGGAAAATCTAAAAAAGTCTTTTTTATGTCGCCTTCTCTAAGACACGCACTTTATTCTCGTATTTACGGCGATAAATTGAATAATGATTTAAAAGCAAAACTTTACGAAGATATTGTAGCTATGTATCTGAAACGAAATCTGTCGGACGGAGTAGTTAGTTTCGGTTTCGGACAAAAGAAAAATCCCGATTTTGTTGTTGAAACTATGGATTCAAATATTTTAATTGAAGTTGGTATTAATAAAAGCGATAAAAATCAAATTAAAAAATATAAAAAATATCGTTACGGAATTATCTTAAATTCCAAAATTACCGAACCCGATTTTGATGATACGAACAAAATATTATTTATACCATTGTCATGGTTCTTATTACTATAATTAAAAAGATAAAACAATATGACGAACGATTTTCTTACAGACTTGACAAACGAATTTATTAAAAAATCAAATTCCGAAATTGCTTCAAAGCAAAAAGCATATATGAGAAATAAATTTGATTTTTTCGGTCTCCAATTTCCAATCAGAAGAAAAATCCAAAGACCGTTTATGCTCAAGGCAAATCTGCCTTCCAAAAACAATTTATCAACAATTATAAAATCACTATGGTTAAAATCCGAAAGAGAATATCAATATTTTGCACAAGAACTAACTGAAAAATATGCAAAGCAATTTGATAAAAAGGATATTGAACTCTTTGAATTTATGATTATACATAAATCTTGGTGGGATACGATAGACTTCATCGCAGTAAAATTAGTAGGTGTATATTTAAAAATTTATCCCGAGCAAATTAAGCCGTATATTGAGAAGTGGCTCAATTCCAATAACATTTGGCTACAAAGAACAGCAATATTATTTCAATTGAATTATAAGAATGAATTGGATACGGAATTATTGACTTATATCATTAATTCGCTTGTCGGTTCAAATGAATTTTTTATTAATAAAGCTATCGGGTGGATTTTGAGACAATACAGTAAAACAAATCCTGATTGGGTTATTAATTTTGTCGCTCAAAACCAACTAAGTAAGCTAAGTAGATATGAAGCACTAAGACTAATTAAAAGTTAATATTAGAAACGTATTTTTATTTATCTAATTAATAAACCTTGTTTATTGATTCCTAATTATTTCTTATTTTTGTAGATAATTATTAATTATTGAATTATTGATGAAACTATCATTACTATTAGATGCTTTGGAGTCGCCCGAAATATTAGGTGCTTCCGATATGGAAATCAAAGGTATAGCCTATGATTCAAGGAAATGTGAGCAGGATTTTCTTTTTGTCGCGATGCGTGGTGAAAATTTCGATGGACACAACTTCATTCCCGCCGCAATTAAAACAGGAGCTAAAGCAATTATTTGTGAAGAAATCCCTGCTGACAGAAATACTGAAGACATTACATTTGTTGTTGTATCCGATACACGTAAGGCACTCTCCGAATTGTCGCATAAATTCTATAATGAACCGACTAAAAAGTTAAAAGTAATCGGTATTACAGGCACAAACGGCAAAACGACTACCACTTATTTACTGAAATCAATATTAGATAAAGCGGGTGAACGTACTGCAATTATTGGTACTACCGGAATAGTTATTAATGATGAACTCATTCCGGCAACACACACAACGCCTGAATCACTTGAATTATGTGGATTATTCGATACTATGCTCGAAAGCAATGTATCTACCGTTATTATGGAAGTATCATCCCATTCTTTGGCACAGAGCAGAGTTGATGGTGTGGATTTCGATGTTGCTATTTTTACTAATTTAACCCCTGACCATCTTGACTATCATTCAGATATGTACGAGTATGCAACAGCCAAGAAAAAATTATTCGATATGTTGCGTCCCGATGCAAGAGCGGTTATTTTCGATAATAGTGAATTTTCTGAATATGTTGCTCGGGATTGTTTTGCACCTGTTATTTACGTAGGAAGAAACGAGGCGAACAATATAAGGATAATAAACGAGGAACTTGCACTTGGCAAATCACGGTTTACGCTTTCTGTTGCTCTTGACGATAAACGCCGAAATATCGAAATAGAGACAATGCTGAGCGCTAGTTTTAATATTGAAAATGCCTCACTTGCGGCGGCTTGTTGCTTGCTGGTAGGTATTGATGAAAATATTATTCGGGAGGCATTGCTAACTGCAACCGGCGCCCCCGGTAGAATGCAAGCAATAAAACTGAACAGCGGGGCATTGGCACTTGTTGATTATGCTCATACTCCCGATGCTCTTCAAAAAGCATTGGACGCTTGTCGTGAAATTCTGAACGGTTATAACAATCAGGGTGATTTAATTTGTGTATTTGGTTGTGGGGGCGACCGCGATAAAACAAAGCGTCCTATTATGGGTAGTTTAGCCGCTCGCATTGCAGATTTTACGGTTGTTACAAGCGACAATCCGCGAAGCGAAGAACCGGATAGAATTATTGAAGAGATTTATGGTGGCATTGAAACCGAATATCGCAATAAAGTTATTAGCATTACAAATCGCTCCGAAGCAATTGCTTATGCAGTTAATCTTGCAAAGGATAATTCTATTCTGCTTGTAGCCGGCAAAGGGCATGAAAAATATCAAATCATCGGCACCGAAAGAATTCACTTTGACGATGCCGAGGAAATAAATAAATATAACGAAATTATTACTTAATCAATTCTTTTGCTATTTGCAACAATTCGATTTTGCTTTTTTCCAGTTCTTCAAGTGATATTGTCGGCTCAATTCCTTGTCCGTAAATATCATTGCCTTTTGAATCCACGGCTTTGATTGTAGTCCAAGCAAAACCATATTTATCGCCGAGACTGAAAGAAGAAATTTCGCCGGCGGTACCTGCTGTCGGTCTGCCGATAATATCACCAATATAATTTTCCTTTGCTAATGAAAGAATAATTTCTGCATAGCCAACAGTTCTTTCATCTTGAAGAAAAACAATATCGATATTTGCTAAAAACCCTCTTGCTTTGATTTTACCCTGTATCGTTTTGTATGTTTCTGGTTTGAAATTCGGTTTAGTATAAACGGGTATTTCCCATTTAACCGATTGTATCGGTTCTTTTATAAAGAAACTTATGATATGCTCGGAAATCATTGTTGTCCCGCGGAGGTCAAAGATTATTCCCTTTGCAGAACGCAGACTGTCAAGCATTTGAAAGAAGACTTTGTCATTGATACGGGTCAAATCCACATAGTAAATACCTTTTTTCAATTCTGCCGCAAAGGGCGGTCGGTCTTCGTTGAGTTCGTTTAGATAAATGCTCCTCGGTACAAGCAATGATTTATGTATTCCGTCCTGTGATGTAAAAGCCATATTGACCGCCGAAATGCCGAGACCTGCCCGAAGCTCGGCAATAGCTCGCAAGTATTTTCGATTGCGATTAGCACCGGAAATATATTTTGTCGCTTCTGCAAGATATTCGTCGGTTGTCATACCGTTTATGGAATCTACCACATCACCGGTTTGTACTTCTTTATATCCTGTATATACTTGTGTAACAACAAGTTTATGGTCTGACCAACGCATTAGAAAGGGCAGTCCCTCATAGTAGTTTTCGCCACCCAGCCACACACGCGCGTAGCTGTCATTAAGTTCTTTGACAAGTAGTCGCAGTGTTTTAATGAATTCATGATTATTTTTGTCTAATGCCGCTTTTCGTATTATTTTTGGGAAAATATTATTCCAAGCCTCTGGATTTTGGTTGAACAAACTGAAATGTTTGAACATATTCCAAGCTTGAATAACCGTTGCCAGTCTTGATATTCTGTCTTTACCATTAGAAACAAAACCTACTTGACTATTAATTTTAATATCTGTTTCGCCGTGTGGTAATGTACCTTTATCATCAACATAAAGACAATAGGGGAGTGAAAAACCAATTATTTTATTTAACCTACCAAGCATTATCTCGCCGGGCATAGGCAATTGAATGCGATTTTTTTTCTCCGAAATAATTTCGAGGGCTTGCTTACCTTTTCTCTTGTCCTTTGTAATAATCTTTGCAGAATATCCGGCAGACATCGCTTCTTTAATCAATCGCCAACCATGTGCTAATTTATCGGAACGGTCGTTTTCAAAATCAGGATTACGCAAGTCTTCCAAATTCTTTTTCTTTCCTTTCAATTTTAACGAAGCATTGTCAAAACGCACATAGCCGTCTCCATTGAGTACAAGACCAATCCTAATAGCAATAGCATCTTTGGGAATTTTCAGATTAAGTGAATAACGTTTCCATTTTTTACTTTCGATTTGAAGTATTCGTAAATGTTGCAAAATATATTTTTTTGTTTCATCTCTGTCTTCAGGACCTATCCTTATTTCCGCTCTACCGTTTGGTGCAATTGTATTTGCTTTTGCATAAATTGAGAAAGTAACTTCTTTTCCTGCAAATTGCTCTACATTAATTATCTGGACAACTGCACCTTCACTAGTCCGTAGCGAACCGAAAACATTAACAACTTTTGAATATGCTAATTGTGATTGCGGTATTGTAGGCGCCCCGATATGTATGGACGCATAGGCGGCTTCATATTTACTATCCTTTGGTTTGGTAGCATAATAGTATTCTTCGGGTGGCAAATCGTTTCTAAATATTTTAATTGCCGGACAAATAGGTTTGAAAAGACTATTAAGTCGAGTAATCAATTCATCATCGTTTTTTGCTTGTTCAACGGTAGGTATTACCGATAGTATGAACTTATCATAATTAAAATGATATGCTTCATAGGAAGGATTGTAGTACTTGGCAAATCCATAAAGCTGTGCAAAGGCATAAAGATTTTCTACTTCACGGGAGTTTAATTCTTTTGGTTGAGCATATTTTTTTTCATCAAGATTAGCAATTTCGAACTTCGCTCCGTCAATCCAGGCTTTGCCGTTACCTCTTAGCATTAGTCCGAAATTAATATACTCGGCATCTTCATCAATATCCGCTTCAATTTCATAATACTGCCACTCATTTATTACTATTGGGCGGTCTTCCATCATATCGTAATAATTGATGTGGTTATCCTTGACGTATTCAATCAACCAGAGGTGAGTCGAACCCTTAGGACCATCTATTTCCGTTTTTACCCAAGCACCGAATTTAATTGATTTGCCCCTATACGGTTTTGCATCAATACTTTGCATAACCGAACCGTAGAGACTGTCCTTATATTCTGCAAAGCGACTTAGCTCCAAACAGTATTTGCCCGTTTTAGCATCAGTACTATTCATTGCGGCAGTATATTTCCTTGCATCTGCATAGGAAGGCAATATCCAACTGAGAGGCATTTTTCCTAATTCACCTTGTTCAAAATCAAGATTGTTCGGGTGCATCAATTGCGCATTTAGAGGCATTAACGCATACATTGTAACAACAATCAAGAGTAATGCGACATTTCTAATTCTATATTTCATAATCAAAAAAACTCCATTTATTCATTTCTCATTATGCAAAAATATAAATATTTTGCCTTTGTTGTATATATAAGACACATTAAGCCCGAAAACATCACAAAAAAAACGAAAATATTTTTTACTCGGCGGCAACCAATTTGTTCAAACAGCACCCTTAATGATGTCCTTAGTCATTTTCAGCATAATTTATATGAAATGCTATAAGATAAAACTATACGAATTAATTTGAACACTTTGATTTGTTGAAGGTAAGGACTGCAAGTGCTTACCACCACCATTCGCGTTTTGTGCGGCGGGTCATAAGTTCACGTATTGCATCAGCCGGTTTTATTCCTTTGAAAAGTATTCGATAAACCTGCTCGACAATTGGTAATTCGACATCGTGTTTTTGAGCGAGTGCATAAGCGGAGCGTGTTGTCGAAACACCTTCGGCAACCATTTTCATTTCATTTTGGATTTCTTGCAAAGTCTTTCCAATACCGATTTGCTCACCAACAAATCTATTTCGACTGTGGCGACTGCTACAAGTTACAAATAAATCACCGAGACCGGAAAGCCCCGAAAACGTATTCGGATTGGCGCCGAGCATAACTCCAAGACGTGTTATTTCAGCCAAACCGCGAGTGATTAGTGCCGCTTTGGTATTGTCTCCAAGTCCCAAACCGTCAATTATCCCTGCGGCAATTGCAATAATATTTTTCAAGGAGCCGCCAAGTTCACAACCGATAATATCTTCGCTAGTATAGACGCGAAACAGTGGAGTAGTAAATATTTCCTGAATATACTTTGCGGCATCGTGTTCCTCAGAAGCCGCCACAACAGTAGTCGGGATATTTTTTGCAACTTCTTCTGCGTGCGAAGGTCCGGAAAGAACTACATAATTCTCTGGTTTTATACCTGCCGCATCGTAAAGTAATTCGGAAATTCGTAACAATGTATTTTGCTCGATACCCTTAGCGACATTAGCAATAATTCTATCACCGAACTCGAAATTATATTTTGTGAGTGTTTCGCGAACATATTGTGTCGGAGTAGCCTGAACGAAAACATCGGATTTAGACAATAAAGAACTATCAACAGTTGCTCTTACATTTGAATTTATCGTGTAGCCGGGTAGATATGTAGAATTCTTATGATTATTATTAATATCATCAACGATATCATTTTCAAAAGACCAAATGATAACATTATGTTGTTTGCCGGCGAGTACATTTGCCAGAGCAGTGCCCCAGCCACCTGCGCCGATAATTCCGATTTGTAAATTCTTCGATGTCAAATGCTCTTTTTGTGATGTGATTTACATTTAATTAATTGTAATTTATCAAACCTATTTTCCGCTCCTACCAAAAGACGTCTAATATTGGAGCGATGTGCATATATTAATAATAGAGAAAGTGCTATTGAAAAATAAATAATAATTTGATAGCCCTGAATATCAACGTGAAGAATATTATACCTGACAAACATTGAGGACGGTAGCGCAAATGCCGCAGAAATTGAACCGAGTGAAATATATCCCGAAAAAATTACGGCTATAATAAATATACCTACTGCTATTCCGACATCAATCGGTGCAATTGCAACCAGCATCCCTGCGGCTGTGTTTATACCCTTACCTCCACGGAAGTGTACAAATAACGACCAAATATGTCCCGATACTGCGGCGGCTCCACCAAGCATTTTTATTAGTGTTATATCTTCAAACCAAGTATGATGCCCAAGGTCTATACCGTAGCCAATGTATGATGCAAGAGCGACAGCCAACACACCTTTTAATATATCCAGTACTTGTACGGTAATTCCCCATTTCCAACCGAGTACACGGAAAGCATTTGTCGAACCCATATTGCCGCTTCCTTTATCGCGTATATCAAATCCGAAAAATTTTCTGCTAATTACGACTGCACTTGGGAATGAACCGATTAGGTAACCGACAACAACTATAAGAGCCAACTTGAAAAATATATCTATCATCTTCTTATTATCTCATTTTCATAAACAGAATTTATAATTTACAATTTTATTTTCTAATAATAAAATTACATAGTAGAAAACGAGTTTTTTGCTTGTTCATTGTTGCAAAAAAAAGCCGGAGCATAATACTCCGACTTTTTGTATCTAATATTATCCGGTTTGTTTACTTAACAGAGTATTTCAGTAACATTATATTTGAACCGGGTATTTGTATTGTTTTTGTAAAGAATTTTGGAATGGAAAATGTTATTTTCTTTGCTTGCTGGTCGGATTTTGCCATTCCAATATTTTTTGCATACCAATACTTGATTGGAATACTATAGTTTACAGGTATGCTTGTATTTAAATCCATATCAATTGTTCCATTCAAACTAATTGTTTGTTCAAACACTTGCGCTTCGACTGTTTTACCATCGACCGTAATATTTTCTTTACTAAGTTTTTTCCCTGTAATTTTAAACTTCGCAGTTAGTTTTCCTGTTATGCCTTGCAACTGTATTTCCTTATCCTTAATATTCGTATCAAGAGCTGTCCAACTTGTTTTGTTGAAATCTACTTGCAAAAGCCAGCCATTAAATGGTATGGCAAACATATCGTTTCCAAGTTTATCAAAATAAAAATACAGTTTAGAATCCTCTACTGCGGAATAAGTAGTATCTACTATTTTATTTCCATTTAATACTCTGGTAGCCGTCATTAAGAAAGAATTTTTTCCTTTATAGTTCAGATTAGATACAATTTTCATAGTATCAATAAATTCACTATCTTTTATAACATTTTTATTTGTATCAATACTTTTGTTTTGGTAAACCCACCAGTTACCGACTTCCATTTTGTAGTAATCCTTTGCATTATCTCCGTTGCCAGGATTTGTGCCGTTATCATCGGAACAGGCAAAGAAAAACATTGCCATTGATGCAATAAGCATCATCATTGTAAATCTTGATTTCTTCATAAAATATACACCTCGTTAAATAAAAATATAAAAAATATTATTTCTGTTTTTGACAATTAATGATAATTATTATTGTAATTATTAAATTGATTTAGGAATTGTCGAAAATATCCGGCAAGACAAAACCATATACTATAATTTAACAATACTTATTCATTACGAAATAATAATATATTTTTTTATATTAAAACTTATTAAAACGGTTTGTATTTGAAAGCCAATCCTTTCCCCAGTAGCAGCGAATCCAGCCTTTTGCCATTATACATTACAATCCGAAGGTATCTGCCGTAAACATCTGTATCATCTTCTTTTCTATCTCTTACTAATACAATTCGTTTTCCTTCGATTAGTTTTTTTACAAATTCCTTTGCTTTCCTACCGAGTTTGATGGCACTATCCACAGTAATACTATTTCGCTTTGCTTGTTTTGTCAGACGCCAACCATAATGTGTTTCGTAACAATCAATATAGAGATGTCTGACTTTTATTGAATCCCCGTTATCAATACAAGCATAACTATCACCATCATAAACATAATAGCAGATAGTATCATCAGTCTTTTGGGGTTCGACAATATCAGAGCAAGAAATGGTGAAAAGCAAGGATAAAAGTAGTATTGCAGGTATATATCGCATAATGAATTAATGGAAAATGAAGTATGTAAAATCATCTTTGCGGAGGACGAGGGATTCGAACCCCCACAGGCTTGCGCCCGGCGGTTTTCAAGACCGCTGCAATACCATTATGCGAG
>CAZOOR010000032.1:0-27854 GCA_964581505.1 uncultured Hyphomicrobiales bacterium | reverse complement strand
AGGAATGACATTAGTGGTTGCGGTATTGGATTTGTAAACATCAGCCTTTTTGTTTTCTATTCTTATGTTATAAATATAAAAATGGCTGTCTATTTGAGCAGACAGCCATTATTTTAAATCTTATAATACTATGCTAATTCTTAATGAAAGGAACTATCAATCTTCTCTCCTTTGAATTAATACGAATATAGTACAAGGCAGATGGAAGAGATTTAATATATTTATCAAGATGCAACTCAAAACCATTAGTAAGTATTCCATCATATACGTTGGCAAGTACTGTTCCCGCAGTAGAAATAATTGCAATATCAGCATTTGTGGCTTTAAAATTAATCTGCAACGTTATATGAGTATTAACGGGATTTGGATAAAGAGATACATAACCATTGTTATTATTTGCATATTCAAAGACAGATGCTGTGCCTGTTGTGAAAGAAAAAGTGTCGCTAATCATTTTTGAGTTATCAAATCCTACAGATACTACATACCAATAATACTTTTTCCCTATTTCAAATTTCTTGTAAACAAAAGTAGTATCATTGTCAATTTTACGATTGACAAGAAGTTCTTCAAATTTTTTGTCTTTTGAAATTTGAACCTTATAATATGAAACACCTTTTGATTTAGACCAAACAAAAGAAACAGGTATTGCTACTCCATTTGCTTTATTTGCCGGTTTTATTAATTTGGAACGCGTTAAATCATCCCGTGTAGTAAAAGACCAAACTTCCGACCATTTACGTTCATTTTTATCGTCAATGGCGGCAACCCTCCAGTAATACTTGCGACCTTTTTCCAATTTTTGTTTGATAGTCGTTGTCTTTATTGTATCTTTTCGGAAAATAGGATTATCAAAATTTTCCGATAAAGCTACCTGAATGAAATAAAATTTCGAACCTTGCGATTCTTTCCAAGAGAATAAAACCTCAGGACTTACAGCAGGATTATCATTTTCAGGCAAAACGAGAAGCGGTGGCTTAACTTCAGGAATAATGATTTCACTAAGTTTCCTCCGTGCAATTGAATTATACTGAGTACCTGCAAAAATATATTCCGAATTAAATGCAAATGTATTTACATTCAAATCAGGAAGACCTTCATTAATCGTAATCCAAGATTCTCCATTATTATTACTAATGCAAATACCGCCACCTTTTGAAGCCGCATAAAGATATTTTCCGTTAAAACCAACATAAGTAATATCCGTATTCTTTATTCCGGAATTAACCATTTTCCAAGTCTTACCCTTATTTTCAGAAAGAACAACACCTGATGCAGTTCCAACGAGAATCATTTCATTATTAAATGCAATTGACTTTACATTATAAAACAAATCGCCCGATTTAATATTATTCCAAGTTACTCCCTTATCTGATGTAGTATAGACATCTCCGTATTGCCCACCTGCATAAACAGTTCCATTTTTCACGCTTACCGTAAAAAGAAGAATACCGATGATATCTCCGTTATTAATACTTCGCCATGTTTTACCTCTATCAGAGGACATATATACACCAGACTCATCAGTAACGGCATAAATATTATCACCCTCTGCGGCAAGTGAATAGATATACAAATTGCCTAATCCTTCATTCATAGGCTCCCATTTATTCTTACTTGTATTTAACTTGTATATACCTCCACCGTTAGTTCCGGCATAAACGGAATTTGCACAAACTACAAGAGATTGAACATTTAAACCATTTGTCGGAAGTCCTGTTTTCCACTCAATCCACTGACTACCATTATTTGCGGAAATATAAACTCCGTTTGTTGTAGAACCGGCATATAGTTTATTATCCAATGAAACAATTGATGTAATTGCACCCTCTGTTCCTGTCTCCGGTTTTTCCCACTTTGCAAAAATACTCTGCGGTATTGCCACAATAGCAATGAGAATTAAAACTAAATTTTTAATACTTTTCATAATACTCTTCCTATTAATTAACAATTCCATATTTATATAGACACATTAACTTTCATTTTGTCACAGAATTTAATAAAAATAATTGAATTTATGTAATTTTTTTTAATTATCCATTTTCACAGAAACAATTTTGGATATCCCTTCATCTTGCTGAGTAATGCCATACATTGTGTCCGCCGCCTCCATTGTCCTCTTATTATGCGTAACAATAAGGAACTGAATATTCTTGCTAAACTCCTTTATCATATTGATAAACTTATCAATATTGGCATCATCAAGCGGAGCATCAACTTCATCAAGAATACAAAACGGACTTGGCTTTACGAGATAAATCGCAAAAAGAAAAGCAATTGATGTTAATGTTTTCTCACCACCCGATAACATATCAATTGAATGAGGCTTTTTGCCCGGCGGTTTTGCCACAAGTTCCACATCACATTCAAGTATATTTTCACCCGATAATAATATATCGGCTTCCGCTTCTTCCGAGAACAAAGATTTGAATAGTCGCTTAAAATGGATTTTTATCTGTTCAAATGTACTCAAAAAGAGATTTTCCGCAGTTTCGTTAATTTCGTTAATTGTATCCTGCAAAGTTTTCTCGGAATCAGTCAAATCCTTTACTTGTTTATGATAGAAATCCAAACGCTCTTTTTCTGTTTCATATTCCTCAAGTGCCATAAAGTTAATATTCCCCAATGCGGAAAGTTTATTGCGAAGCTCTTGAATTGCGTTTGTTATTTCTTCTGCATTGAACTCCTCAGGAATTGTAGCGTTAGCCAAATCTAACTTTTCATCTTCGAGTGCATTATTTTGCTCAATAACAGATTCAAGTTTCATATTTAATTCACTCAATTTCAAATCTACTTTATGGCTCTCTTCGACAAGGGATTCATAGCGTTTACGTAAGCGAGCAAGATTTTCTTCATGCTGATTGATTTGTCCTTCAAGCTCTTGTTTCCTCTGATGCAGTTCCTCTCTCTTTAATTGAGCCGCTTCCGCCGCTGATAGTAGTTTTGCAATTTCACTATCCAAATTGCCTTTATCCAATGTCAGATTTTCAATTTCATTTTTTGCAGTATCAATTTCATTCATCAATGATTTTGTTTTCCAATCATTTGATTTCAGTTCATTCAGAATGCGAACTTTTTCTCTTTCCTCGTTTGCCAGCTGTGTTTGGATTTTAGTTAATTGAAGCTCTATATTCTTAACAAAAGCACTTTTCTCTGAATATTCGGATTCGGCAACACGCAATTCCTTATTAATCTCAATCATTTCCTGCTTGTTATTTTCCATTTCAGTTCTCAGCTGTTCCAGCTCGGAAACGGATAAAGTTTTTTCTTCTCCTATGTCTTGGATTTCTTTTTCAAAATTGAATATATTTTCCTTAATATTATCTATTTTATTTTCAATTGTTTCAATTTTATATTTTAATTGCGAGGCAGTCTTTTCGGAATAAAATAAATCGTTCTCATAACTTTTAATCTCGTTCTGAAGACGCTCAAGTGCATAGTCTGTTAGTTCCTTGTAAAGTGATTCGAGATTCTTCTCTGCGTCCGCCATTTGTTTATTCAGTTTTTTCAGAGCTGTTTCAATTTCTTTTAACCGTTTTGATTTCCCGACAAAGATACCTTCCTTTTTGGAAACCGAACCACCGCGAATAAAACCGTTAGCATCTAATATTTCACCTTTTTGAGTAATTGCACGATAGCTTGGATATTTTGCAAGAAATTCACGAGCAATATTTAAGTCCTGCACAAGTACAAAATTATTTAATAGCACCCTTAAAATATTGCGAATATCATCATCAACATCTGCAACTTCACTGATTAGTCCAATAACACCGGACATATTGAATTGTATTTTATTAGCATTAATATTAGGAATTTTTTCACGGCTGATAAATCCTGCTTTACCGGATTTACTCGCTTCGAGTAAAGCAATGGCTTCCATTGCCTCTTTTTCTTTTTCGACAATAAATACATTTGCATATTGTCCGAGCGATGATTCGATTGCAGGTTTATACTCCTCATCTATATTAACAAGTTCAATAAGCATTTGCTTTGGCTGTTCGGTTTGCCATTTCTTGCTTTTCATCAGAGTATTGACGGCATTATCACTTAGTTCAATGTTCGATAAGAATTCATACTCAGAATTTTTTGAAGCAATTGCAACACGAATATCCGTTAGTTCTTTTTTCTTTTCGTCAATAAGTCCGTTTATCTCATTTCTCTTCTGCGAATATTCAATAAGCTGCTTATTCTTTTTCTCAATTTCATCTTTCAAATATTCCGTTTGAGTATTGTTATCCTTAATCTCGACTTTAAGTGAATCAATTTCCGAATTCAATGATTTAATCTCATTATTACTTTCTTTTATTTTTGAAGAAAGAAATAGTTTTCTACCCTCGCTCTTAGTATGCGATGTTTGAATTGATTCAATTCTGTTCCGCTTATTAATTATTTCTTCATTCTTTTTGTTCAGTTTGTATCTGACTTCGGAAACTGATTTTTCAAACTTATTAAAAACATCTTTTTCATTATCCAAATCAATAGAATATTTATTAAGTTCCTGTTTCCTCTCCTCGATATTACTCTCGGTCAGATTTATCGCCTCATTCAATTCCTCTCTTTTCTCCTTTAATAGAGTAATCTCTTTTTGGAATCGCGATACATTTTCCTCATTCGATTTTATTTTCTCATTCGAAACAGCAAATGTTTGGTTGAGAGAAGCAATTTCATCTTTAATCAAACTTTCCGATTCCTGTGCTTTTACGTACTCTTCGTCAAGAGTATGATAATCACTTTCAATCTTTTTCAAATAATTCTCGGAATCACTAATTTCTTGATTGATTTTAATCTTATCGCTATTCAACTCATTTAGTTTTTCCTTAAATTCGGAAATATCCTTATTGTAGTTGATATAATCATAAGATATTATCTCTTTCTGAAATTTCAATAACTCCAGATTTAGTTTATTAAATCTTTTTGTCTTTGCACTGGAACGCTGTAAAGAGCGTACTTGTTTTTCGATTTCGAGGACAATATCCTGTACTCTAACTAAATCCGTCTGTACATAGGCAAGTTTTCTAACCGCTTCTTTTCTCCGAATTTTATACTTATTAATACCGGCGGCTTCTTCGATTAAACGTCTTCTTTCCTCTGCTTTACCACTGAGAATAGCCTCGACCATTTTCAATTCGATTACCGAATAAGAATCGGCACCCATACCGGTATCTAGAAAAAGATTAGTTATATCTTTTAATCTACATTGGGTTTTATTAAGAAAATAATTACTATCGCCGTCCCTGTACAATCTTCGGGTAACAACTACTTCGGAATACTCGACAGGCAAAACCATTCTATCGTTCTCAAGAATGAGTGAGACCTCCGCCATACCAAGAGCCTTACGGCTTGACGTTCCGTTGAATATAACATTACCCATATGTTCGGAACGTAGAACAGTGGTTTTCTGTTCACCCAATGCCCAGCGTATAGCATCTACAACATTGGTTTTGCCGCAACCGTTAGGACCAACTATTGCTGATATTCCCGGTGCGAATGTGAATACGGTTTTATTTGCAAATGATTTAAAACCGAATATTTCTAATTTCTTTAAGTGCATTTATATATATTAATAACGATTTACAAATAGAATTAAAATAAACTTATAATTTATTGAAAATCACAAAGTCAGACAAGTTGTAGTTTTCCACATTCTAATTAAAATGTTGAAAAGTTTTTCTTCTAAGATTTAATCGGAATCTCAACATTGAATATTGTCCCCTTGCCCGGAGCAGTATCTTTAATATAAATCCGTCCTTTGTGATAATCCTCAACAATTCTCTTACTGAGATTTAATCCCAGCCCCCAACCTCTTTTCTTGGTTGTAAATCCCGGAAGGAATACCTGCCGCCTTTGCGAGCTATTCATACCCTTACCATTATCCTTAACACTGATAACAACTCTGTTCTTTGATGTTTCTGCCATAGAAAACGAAACAATTCCTTCTTCGATATCCAACGACTCTGCGGCATTCTTTAACAAATTCTCAATGACCCAAGCAAAAAGTTCGGAATTTATTTCAGCATAAAACTGCTTATCAAATTTCCTAACTATCTTCACTTTTCGACCAAGATGAGGCAAACGTTTTTCAAAATACTGCGAAACCTTTTCTATTTGTTCATTTAGGTTTTGTCTTGTTAGTTCTGGAATCGAACCGATTTTAGAAAAACGTGTCGCTATCATATTCAATCTATTAACATCATTCTCCATTTCGGAGAGAGTTTCCCCAATTGCTTTGGGATTCTCCTTATTAAACTTAATTATCTCAATCCACGCCAATAGGCTGGATAAGGGCGTACCCAATTGATGTGCCGCTTCCTTTGCCATTCCTACCCATACTTTGGATTCCTCACTTTTTCTAATATTACTGAAAGCAATATAACCGAAGATAATAAATGTTGCGATTACAAGAATTTCTATAAGAGGGAAAAGCCGCAATCTGTCAATCAATGCGGAATGAGTAAAATAAAATTTCGATAGCACTATTCCTTCGTCCTCAACAATTATCGGTTCATAATTGTCGGACATATCTTCCAGCATATCCATTAATATGGCTTTCTGTTCCTTGCTACTCAATGAGGTATCAATCTCAATATTCAAAGTATAGTCCTCAAAAGGTTCCAATGGTTCATCATTATTATCAGTAATAATAATAGGAAATGTTATCATTGGTACAATTTGTTTAATCAAGATATCAAACTCATCAACATTACTGTTCGGGTCTGCCCATTTTTTATACAATTCCGTATATAAATTCATTGATTTCGTTTCTCGGGCAACCAATTCATCAACTATTATATTTGTGAAAATAACAGCCGAAATTACAATGAATAATCCGACAAGTAGCAAAAGTATTTTAATTTGCCATTTTGATAAGGTTTTAACAAAAATCCAATCTACTATGGTTTGCCGTAATTTCATTTAGAATTTATACCCATTCAGTTCCGTTAGCAATACTTCCTCCTGCTTGCTCTCTTTTAAGTTTTTCAGGATAACTTTATTTTCCTTAACTTCATCTTCACCTATTATAACTGCATACTTGGCATTTGAACGATTTGCTTCACGCATTTGTGCTTTCATAGAGCGTCTATTCAGTTCGTTCAATACTTTTAAGCCTTGCCCTCTCAATATTGAAGCTACCTGTTGTGCATAAATAGATTGTTCATTCCCACGCATTACTATATAGCAATCAATTTCATCTTCCATATTATTAAATATATCCAATTGCTCCAATATTATTAATAATCTTTCCACCCCAAGTGCAAAACCCACTGCCGGTGTTGATTTGCCGCCCAACTGCTCAACCAAACCGTCATACCTACCACCACCACCAAACGAATCCTGCGAACCCAGATATTCGCTTTGAAACTCAAAAACAGTATGTGAGTAATAATCAAGTCCACGAACTAATTTAGGATTAATCGTAAAGTCAATGTCTAATTCATTTAAAGCCTTTGTTACCGCATCAAAATGTTCTTTACTTTCCTCATCAAGATAATCTAAAATCACAGGTGCATTTTCCAATATCCTTTTATCATTTTCATCTTTCGAATCAAGAATACGTAAGGGATTTGTATCTATTCTATTTTGACTATCGTCAGATAATTCCGATTTTACCGATTTCAAATAGTCAAGGAATGCAAGACGATATTGATTTCTGGAATTTTCATTACCGAGAGAATTAATAATTAAATTATAATCAGTTATGCCCAATGATTTGAATAGGACATCAGCCAGTTGGATTACTTCCACATCACTTTCCGCAAATTCAGAACCGAGACATTCAATTCCAAACTGATGGAACTGTCTTTGCCTGCCTTTTTGTGGTCTTTCATATCTGAAGAAAGGACCGAAATACCAAAGTCGTTGAAGTTTTGTTTGAGCAAGCAAATTATTCTGCACAAGTGAGCGAACCAATGCCGCTGTCATTTCAGGACGCAAGGTGATAGAATCGCCACTTCTATCCGTAAAAGTGTACATCTCCTTATTAACAATATCCGTCCCTTCGCCAATAGTCCTATGAAAGACTTCGGTTTTTTCAAATATTGGTGTCCTAAGTTCCTTATAACCAAATAATTGCGTAATTTTCTTAAATTTTTCTTCAACATAATGCCATTTACTAATATTATCCGGCAGAATGTCTTTTGTTCCTCTTATAGCTTGAATCATATTTCTAAATCCGTGTAATTATAATTTTACAATTAAGTTATCAATAAGACGAGTCTTGCCCAAATGCAATGCAATGAGCAAAACAATCCCGTCACCATCGGCAAAGAATTCAGGTTCGTCAAGATTATTTGCAACAGCCGCCGCCGCGTAGTCGATTACAATACCTGATATACTCATAAGCACATCATTTAATTTCCTATTAATAACACTTCGTTCCCGCTCACCTGATAGCATTAACTGTTCTGTTGCCTTTAAAGCCTTGTACAGAATGGTTGCCTTTTCTCTTTCCTCATCACTAAGATAAACGTTCCTTGAACTTTTAGCCAGACCATCTTCTTCGCGAATTGTAGGACGTACGACAATGTCAATATCCATATTCAAATCAGCTGTCATCTGTTTAATCAATAATGTTTGCTGATAATCTTTTCTTCCGAAAACAGCAAAGTGCGGTTTAACGGCATTGAATAATTTATTGACAACTGTTGCCACTCCGTCAAAATGTCCCGGACGAAATTCACCTTCGAACTTGGTAGTAATTCCTGTTACTTGAACATTAGTCTGAAACGCAGGAGAATACATATCCTTAGTATTCGGCATAAACAGATAGTCGGAACCACTCTTTTCTGCTTTGTTGAAATCGCTGTCAATATCTCTGGGATATTTTTCAAAATCCTCGCCGGGCGCAAATTGCAATGGATTTACAAAGAGAGTGGTAACAACAATATCAGAGTTAGCATCTGCATACTCAATTAAAGACAAATGTCCCTCGTGCAAATAACCCATTGTTGGCACACAGGCAATAGTTTTTCCCTCTTTTCTGTAAGAATCTGCAATCTCTTGCATCTCTTTTATTGTATTTATTATTTTCATTATTATACCTTTATTGTTCCGGCTCTGCCGCTTGTTAAATTTGTTATTCTATTACAAAACTCATCGGTCAATGAAACGGGAATATCCGCCTCAATTGTTACAGAATCGAGATATTCCTCATTATGGCTTACAGAATAATCAGCCAAAAGACTTTTGATTGGCGTAATGTCTTCGTAACCACAGAATATTTTTATTCTTTCCGTAATGTATATTGGTTTTTCCTTGCATTGCTCCAGCACGAGTGCGGCAGCATCGGAATAAGCACGCGACAAACCGCCGATACCAAGTTTCGTCCCTCCGAAATATCGAGTTACTATCAGAACAATGTCTTTATAATCCCATTTATTGAGCATAAATAAAATTGGTTTACCCGCTGTTCCGGCTGGTTCACCATCATCAGAATATCTATATTCCAAGCCTTTCTGCCCAATCACATAAGCAAAGCAATTATGATTTGCATTATAATGTTTCTTCCTAATAACACTTAATACGCCCTCGGCTTTATCCTTAGTATTAACCGGAAATGCCTGAGCAATAAATTTTGATTTCTTAATAATCAGTTCGGCTTCGCATTCTGCCGATATTGTCTTATATATATCTGTGTCTTTCGATAGTTGCTTCATTAATCAAAATTTCAAAATTGATTTGAAAATATATGAAATTGCAAAATACGAAAGATTTTTTACTTGTTTTGTCCTAAGTACTCAAAGAACTATAAGTTTTTTATAGGAAGAGTTTCCGTTTTTATAGAATACTTTAATAAAATATACACCACGCTTAGCAATAGCAAAATGTAAAGTGTTATTATAGTTGTCAAAATCAATATCCAGAATATTTCCAATTATATCAGTAATTATAATATTCTCTATTTCACTTCCGGCTTCCAATTCCATATTTATTAATTCATTGCATTTTACAGGATTGGGGAATATAGAGTTTGCAAAATGTTCATTATTATCTATTGAACTCGAAATCTTTGGAAATACTATAATTGATATAGAATCAAGCAACCAACCCTGCGCAACTGTTGCTTTATCCGATAATACTCCAAATCGCAAAAGAATTTCCTGATGAAGATAATTATTTAGTGATATTTCATTCTCGAACCAACTCAAAGAACTTCCGGAGAAGCCGTACTCATCGAAAGCTATAGTAGCAGATTTAGCCCCCGAGCCTTTGCACATCTTTTTGGCATCAATTTTATGCCAAGTAACACCTGCATCTGTTGATAGCTCAACCACTGCATAATCATAATTAGTTTCAATTTCCCAATATGAAACAAATCGTAAATATGCGGCATTATAATCTAATTTTATAGGTTCAAGCATTTGAATATAATTAGTATCATTATCTTTGTAATATCCCTTCGGACTGTCCGAAAGAACAAAATGCTCCATATTAGTATTATACTCAAAGCCCCATTTTCCATTATTCCATTTACCTACAAGGTGTTCATTTTGGAACAGCGGTATTGCATTCGATTTGCCAAAAAACATTGATATAGTATCCAAACGGGAAACTCCCTCTTGAATAGTTTCAATCTGAATGTTAACAGACTTACCATTTGGAATATCTTTAACGATACTAAATTTATAATTTGCTATATATTGATTATTATTCAATGTATCATTTGCCGGGATTTTGCCAATAATAATATTTGGCTCAAGCGACAATAAATTTATCCGTGGTTTTAATACCGCATTATTTACTCCCGTATTTACAGCATACAATTTAATTACATTATCATTATTATTTGACAAGTCAATATTTCGTGGACGCCAATTAATGTCGGCAGACCAGAGAATCTGTTCATTCATATATATATTTTCTCTACACTGCTCTGCTATCCTATCCGGCGTAGTCCAGAATCCATCTCCAACAGTGCCAACCTCCGCAGTGAAAGCATAAGTCTTTTGTTCTTTATCCTTGCCCGTCCAATAGAACCAATCATCTGCAACACCACGTGCAGGATATCTTACCGTTTGCAAATCCCTTCCATAAACAAATCTATTCGTCTGTGATAATTCTTCGGCAATTTTTCTAAAAACTACTGAATCTGACGTTTCCTTAGCGAGCGCTCCAAAAGGAAATATAAGTAGATTGCCATAAGTATGATAATTAATTGCAAGTTTAATATTTTTTGTAAGAGCAAAACTGCGTATTGCCTGCGTCTCCTTTTCGGAAAATGGTGCTGTACCACGATATGTGTTATGTAATGGCTTGACTGAAGAACCATTAATAGGTGCATTCCAAAATTCATAAGGTCCGTAGTTCCTGTTCAAATCTATGCCAATTGCCGAATCGTTAATTACAAAGCGGTTTTTCCGCCACATACCACCGCCATTAGGTCTGATTTTTTCATTGTATGCTAAACCGTCAGGATTTACAATAGCTATTACATAAATTGTTCTATTTTTCAAAAGAAACAATGCTTCCCGAACCCCGGCATTTGCTCTCTGTAATAAATCTTTTAGAAAATAAATAATAACAAAAACGCTACCCGGTTCGCGTGCATGATGAAGTGCGGTCAGTAAAATTTCATTTTTCTTGGAAACCGTATCTCCATACGTATATAATACTATCGGGCGATTTTCAAAAGTATATCCAATCGTATCGGTTTTCACTAAGTATTGAGGATACTTTATTCGCATATTATCAAACTGTTCATAAGTTTCAGAAAGAGTATAATACCCCCCCATTGAACCAAATTGAAAATCAGGCAAAAGCATTAGATTATGACTTTTATTTTTTCTCTGCCATTTTTCCATTTTACTTACATAATCCACATAGACGTCGTTTGTAATGATTTTGTAATTTACTTTTAATTTGTTAAGCATATTCATTTCATAAGCATCAACAATTATTTCACAATTACCTTTATCAATTCGGGCAGTTTCTAAATCAAAGCCATAATAAATTAAATTATTATAATTGAAATTACTATCTAACTTAATTTTTACTTTACTGAAAACATCATCATTTAGAGCAAAAATATGCGAATAAGCCAAGAAAAATAGAATTAGGAGCAACGCCCTTGAATATTTTAAAATATTTTTCCACATTTTTATATGAATTTCATTTTTTTTGTAACAAAACCTCTTTTAAACTATTATATTAAATGACTATTATATGAAATTTTAATTATAAATTAATTTTTCCTACTTTGGGATAGATATGTAAAATAATTTTATTGATAATAGAAATTTATGATTTTATAATTAGAAAAAATTTGTTTAGGATAGCATTTTTTCTTAATATTATTTCTTGCATAGTGTCAATTATTAATTTAATTATTTAAATTGAAAAAAAATATAAATTTTATCTATTAATTTTGGAGTTATGAATGAAGCGTTTATTGACAAGTTTTTTCTTATCAGTAATGATAATCTCATTCTTTACTTCCGTTCAATTCGCCTACTCACAGAAGCAAGTACTTGAAGAAATAACGGAAGGTAAGGAATACTGGCTTGGATTGCCCTTTTGCGGAAGAGAGCAAACCGAAGCTATTCGCGGCAATGATCCAATAGCAATTTGGATTTCATCTAAGGTTGATACTCGCGCTAGAGTTATTGACCAACAAACAGGTACAGTGCAAAACGTTGTTATTAGAAAAAATAAAATTACAGCTGTTCCCTATGGAGACCACTTGATGATGAAAGAATCTGAAGTCGCAAAGAATAAAGGTATTCATGTAGTAGGTGATGCTCCAATTTCTGTTGCTGTTTATATGTCATACCAATGGTCGGGTGAAGCATACAGAGTTATTCCTGTAGAATGGCTTGGTAAAAAATATGTAACAATGAATTTGTACCAAGACCAGTTGACAAAAGACGGTGAACACCGTCCACCTCAAATTCTTGTTATTGCAACGCACGACAAGACAAAATTAACATACAGACCAACAACAAAAACAATGAAGGGCATAAAACGCGGTGGATTAGCTTCTGTAACTTTAGATGAAGGACAAACTTTCCTAATACTTGGAAGTATCAAAAAAAATCTTAGTCAGGATAATTCTACGGATTTAACTGGTACATATTTAAGAGCAAATTACCCTATTGCTGTTATTTCAGGTCATACGAAAGGTGCTTTCCCTCGATACCAATATACATTCATGGGCAGGAACGGTGGCTTTATGCGTAATATGATGACTGATATGGTTTGGCCCATTGAACTTTTAGGAACAGAATATATTTCTGCTCCTATTCAGTATGCTGATAGAACAAGAGGAAAAATTGAAAATGACAAAGGTGATTTAATTCGTTTTATTGCAACCGAAGATAAAACTATTATCAAGCAGATGCGTAAAGACGGAACGGGATTTATGCAGATTTCACCTACACTGAAAAGGGGGCAATTTTATGACATCGTCAATCAAGAAGATGCAGCTTATTACCGTGCAAATAATAAAGTTCTTGTTGCACAATATGGTAAAACTTGGTGGTTGCAGGAAGTACGACCAAAGGTTAAATCAGGAAACGACCAACCACAGAACCCTTCGCGAAACGGACAAGGTATGTTGATTGTGCTTGCTCCTGTTGACCATTGGACAAGCTATGCCACTTGGCGTTCACCTGCACAAATAGATAACTTTGTTTATGTTACTTTCAAAGCATCTCATCTTAAATATCTTTATATGGACGGTCTAAAGTTCACGGTTAGATTCGGAAATGCAATTAAGTATCTCGAAGGTACTGATTATGCCTATATTGCACAGTCTGTATCAGCAGGCGACCACTATATGTACGGCGACACATTACCCGGTACTAATGGCAAAGAAAAAGCTGTTTTCGGTGCGTATGCATACGGAAACTGGGATAGGATGAAGGACGGATTTGCTTATGGCTACCCGATAGGCATCAACTACAACTCCAAATGTGATGATTCGCTTATTGTAAAAGATACTATGATTTGCGGCGATGTTACCGGAAAAGTACAGGTACTTCCCGATGATGCAGATTGTGCTTGGATTTATAACATTATTCCTTCCGATTTGGAAAATTATAATTTTAGTACAGACCCCGATTTTGTTCCGGGTAATACTAAAAAGGCGGAATATTATCTTAAAATAATTGATGTAAAACAACATGCAAAGAG
This sequence comes from uncultured Hyphomicrobiales bacterium, assembly GCA_964581505.1. Taxonomy (GTDB): domain Bacteria; phylum Bacteroidota; class Ignavibacteria; order Kapaibacteriales; family UBA2268; genus CAZOOR01. The sequence goes on along the minus strand of CAZOOR010000032.1, from coordinate 13,727 downwards.
TAAAATTAAAGTACAAACAAAAACAGGTAAAACTCAATATTTAGAATATGAATATTGGCCCGAAGAAATTGCTTATGAAGCTGAAAAAGTGGATTGGGGACAGTTGCAGGAAGGCGATAATGTATGTGGAAAGACGTTTGATATTGTTAATATCAGCAAACATGTTCCTGTTACAATCAATGATTTATACTTAGAGAAAAAGAGACCGGAGTTTAAGATTAAATTAGACTCCAAAGAGCATCCCGTAACATTACCATTTACTTTGAAGCCAGGCGAACGAAAAACAATTGAGGTCTGTGCAAGCGCCCCTGTCTATACGAAAAAAACAGTCAGAGATTTTGTTATTGCAGAACTTAGTTGTTACGAATGGCCCAAAGTTGAACTGGTTTACAAAATGGGGACACCTGTAGTTTTAATTGGAGATGCTAAATGGGAAAATATACCTATAAACAATCTTGTTAAAAAAGAAGTAGAGATAATCAATACTAGTGCAGTTGATGTTGTCCTAAATAAAATGACGTGGCCGGATGCAGATAAAACAATTTTTCCGAAAGTGGAAGGTCTGCCATGTGGACTAAAAGGCGGAGATTTTTCTTCTCCATTAACAATAAAGCCTGGAAAAACCGTGAAGTTTACAACTTATTATCATCCCAATAAAGTAAGCAAACTTGACAAGACGGAAGCTCTTTTTGTTGGCAATACTAAAAAGGATAAATTAAACTCAATCTGGGAAGGAAACTCAATTGATGCCGGACCGGGAATTACAGGATATAATTGGAAAAAGAAAAGAATCGTTGACAACAAATGGGTAAATAATAAGTATAAAGGCGAGATTGATGTTTTCTGTATTGGGAATACGAATATTGATGTAGATACAATCTATATAAAAGATGATAAGGACAATGTGTTCTCCCTTGATAAAAGTTATATACCTACTCAATTAACACATGGTGAACACGTAAAGATTCCAGTATTCTTCGAACCAAAAGCTGAAATGGATTATTCTGCAAAAGTTGTTTTTGAATCTGAATTTAATAATAAAATCGTAAAAGTTCAGGCTAGTTTATTAGGTACAGGTGTTCAACCGCATATTGCAATTACAGGTCATGCTTTTAAAAAACTTAAAATTGGCAAATCGGAGAATGATTATGGAAAGGTGGAACACAATAATCCGCATCATGGTTATTCAATGCCCCTTAAAGTTAGTGAATTAAGAATAGTAGGACCTGATGCAAACGCATTTAAAATTAATAGGGCAGTAATTAATCCTCAATTACCTAGAATACTTAATCCCGGACAAAATTGGGATATTCCTATTACTTTTACCGCTATACATGCCGGCAAACATAAAGCAACACTTAAAGCTACTAATTGGGACGAAGTAAACGGTAATAAACCTGACCAAGATGCACCGGACATTGCCGAAGGTGAATTAATTGGTTATGGATTTACAGAAGGTCTGTTAACAACCGATTGGGATTATGGCACGCTATTTAGAAGTCTATCAGGTGACGGAACTGTTTTATTAGTAAATACCGGAACTGATACAATTGATATACTAAGGGATATTGATGCAAGCCTAACAGGTGATATTAACGCATTCAATACAGGAATGATGGATTGGCATACTGCTGACGGAAGAATAAAAAATCAGTTGCTTGCTCCTTTCAAATTATATCCTGCCGACACACTCTTTATTGATGTTAGGTTTACAGCCCTTGATATTGGAATTTATCATGGACAAATTGAATATAAGACCAGTGTTGGAGAAGCCGTATCGAATCTCGTAGGTCGCGGAAAAGTCTTCCGTATGGTTGCGGAAATTCCTAAAGATTATAAAGTTGATCCGGGTACAAGTACTGAGATTACTTATCTTATACGCAAGAAAGCGGGCGAAACAGGTACATTTAATGAGGCAAAAATCAATGAATTTAAAGTTTTAATTCATTTCAAAGATAATAGTCGCAGTAAGACCCAAGTTGTATATCCTGCTGTTGTTGATTGCAATGATATCGTAACAAAAGGCACTTTACTTGACGGTTGGACTTGCAATTATGCAAAAATCATTGACGGTAAAACATTACAACTTTATTTCGGTGGAGACCCGAATAATATTAAATTCTTAAGTGGAGAAGGTGCTTTATTTAGATTCAAGATGAATGCTTATTTATCTGACTTAAATATTATTCCTCTTCCACATGAACTTAAAATTCTTGGTACTCCCCGTAATTATGTTATTGTTGATACTATTCCGGGACAAATTGAGATTACTCCTGTCTGCGTAAATACACTCAGATTGATTGAACTCTCAAATGTAAATTATTCATTAATGCAGAATACTCCTAATCCTGCATCGAATAATACTACAATTTCTTATGCGGTCGGTTTGGAAGCACGCACTACAATTACTCTCTTCAATGAAAAGGGTGACAAAGTTGCTACTTTGATTGACCAAAATATGAAACCCGGTAAATATGAGATTTCATTTAATATTAATGAACTTGGAATTGGCTCCGGTGCTTATTTCTACAAAATGAAATCCGGTCCGTTTACTGATACCAAGACTCTGATTATTAAAAAATAATCAACGATTCTTATTCACACGAAACCCCGGCATTATGTCGGGGTTTTCTTTTATTAATTCACATAAATAAATCAAGACTTCATTTTTCTTATTATTTTGCTTAATTTGAAATTCAAAGAAAAACGAAATCATATATTGATATTTAAATGATTTTTAAAATTGATTTGCTAATAATGTCGGATAATATAAATAAACATAATATTGAAATTCTGAAAAATGACGCACCCGAACTTACAAAAATTGTAGTCAAAGGTGCAAGAGAGCATAACCTGAAAGATATTTCCCTCGAACTCCCACGTGATAAATTTATTGTTATTACAGGTTTATCCGGCTCGGGAAAATCATCATTGGCTTTTGATACTTTATATGCCGAGGGGCAAAGACGCTATGTTGAGTGTATGTCTGCATACGCACGTCAGTTTTTAGGTGTTCTTAAGAAACCTGATGTGGATTCTATTGAAGGATTATCACCTGCAATATCTATTGAACAAAAATCAGTAAGTAAAAATCCACGTTCAACTGTTGGAACCACCACAGAAATTTATCATTATTTACGACTTTTATATGCAAAAATAGGCACACAGTATTGCACTGTGTGCAATATACCTGTCGAGAAAAAATCAATTGAGCAAATCATTAATGAAATTCAATCAAAATATTTCAACAAACGTATCATTGTTCTCGCACCTCTGATTAGAGGAAGAAAAGGACATTATAGAGAACTTTTTGAACAGCTCCTACAACAGGGTTTTACCAAAGTCCGAATAGACGGTCAAATTGTAAATCTTGAATACAAAATGGAACTCAGCCGCTATCAAATACATGATATTGATTTGCTTATTGATAGAATGACTGTTGATATAAAGCACGAACACAGATTAATCGAAGCAATTGAATTAGCATTAAAAAAATCAGATGATAAGATTTTAATCCTATTTGAGAGCGAAAAAAATATATGGAATACAAACCTTTACAGCACTTCATACACTTGTCCGTCTTGCGGAATAGCTTATGAAGAATTAGCACCAAATAATTTTTCTTTCAACTCTCCCTATGGTGCTTGTAAAACCTGCGAAGGGCTTGGCTATCTTACTGATTTTAATCTTGAATTAATCATTCTCGACAAATCCGTTTCAATATTTGATGGTGGCATTGAGGCTATCGGTAAATATAGGAAGGTATTTATTTGGGACCAAGTTGATGCATATTGCAACGAAGTCGGTATTGACATATTGTCACCTATTTCTGATATTGAACCTGACAAACTCCACACTTTGCTCTTTGGGGAAGAAGAAGACAAACAGGTCTCTATTGAGTATAAACTCTCCACCGATAAAAGTGTTTCATATAAATACAAGTTTATCGGCATTTTACCTACCCTGCGTCATCAATATGCTAATACAGGCTCTGCTTCTATTCGTAAAAATATTGAGAATTTTATGAGCGCAGAGCAATGTCCTACTTGCGAAGGAGGAAGACTAAAACAATCAAATCTTTTTGTAAGATTTGCCGAAAAATCCATAAATGAAATTACGGCAATGGACATCAACAGTTGCTACAATTTCTTTGTAAGTGTTGCAGATGAACTTGAGCAAAGACAAAAAATAATTGCAACACCAATCATTAGTGAAATCAAATCAAGACTTAGGTTTTTAATCGAAGTAGGTCTCTCCTATCTGTCATTAGATAGGAATGTAAGAACTTTGTCCGGCGGAGAATCTCAACGCATTCGTCTTGCTTCACAAATAGGTTCCGAACTTGTAGGGATTACTTATGTATTAGACGAACCAAGTATAGGGCTACATCAGTATGATAATAACAAACTCATTCAATCACTTAAACACTTACGTGATATGGGTAATACCGTTATTGTCGTTGAGCATGATAGAGCAATGATAGAGCAATCCGATTATATTGTGGATTTGGGACCCGGTGCCGGTGTACACGGTGGTAAAATTGTCCTTTTAACAGAACCCTCAAAAATCAACAACTATTCTAATAAGAAAATTGCAAATTCACTTACAGCACAATATTTGAGAAAAGAGAAAGATATTCTTATCCCCGCAAAAAGACGAAAAAAGAACGGTGAATCGCTAATCTTAGAAGGAGCAAGAGGAAATAATCTTAAATCCGTGAATCTCGAATTACCTCTTGGTATGATTATTGGGATAACGGGAATGAGTGGTTCGGGTAAATCTTCACTGATTAATGACACCCTCTACCCTATTCTCTCACGTTATTTTTATCGTTCAAAAAAACTACCGCTCCCATATAACTCTATTAGTGGATTGGACTATATTGATAAAATAATTGAAATCAATCAAACACCGATTGGACGCACACCCCGCTCCAATCCGGTTACATACACGGGTATTTTTACGCAAATACGGAATTTCTTTGCTATGCTACCGGAATCAAAAATAAGAGGTTACAAAACTGGTAGGTTCTCGTTTAACGTAAAGGAAGGAAGATGTGAAGAATGCGAAGGCGGCGGCATCAAAAAAATCGAAATGAATTTTCTTCCGAACGTATATGTTACCTGTGATGTCTGCAAAGGGAGACGCTACAATAATGAGACTCTCCAAGTAAAGTATAAAGGCAAGTCTATTGCAGATGTTTTGGATTTAACCGTTGAGGAATCACTTCATTATTTCTCGGAAATACCCAAAATTCAAAAGAAATTACAAACTCTATATGACGTTGGTCTCGGATATATTAAATTGGGACAGCAAGCGCCCACTCTTTCAGGAGGAGAAGCACAAAGGGTTAAACTTGCCGCAGAACTCTCCAAGAGGAATACTGGTAAAACTATTTATCTTCTGGACGAACCAACAACAGGACTACACTTCGAGGATATTAATATTTTGCTCAAACTCCTTAATGAACTTGCTGACAAAGGAAATACAATTGTAATTATAGAGCATAATATTGACGTCATTAAATTTGCCGATTGGATAATTGACTTAGGTCCCGAAGGCGGCGATAATGGTGGCGAAATAATTGCCGAAGGAACCCCCGAAGAAATTGCACACAACAAAATAAGCTACACAGGCAAATACCTTTCTGAGGAATTAGGAATTAATAGATAAGTTCATTTTCGGAAGACACCTGACAAGAATTAATTATTTCTTCAATAACACTCTAACAAATGATTTTTTTGACATTCTGTCATATAATTTTAAGAAATAGAACCCAGCACTTGTAGGCTTATTGTCATAATCTTTACCATCCCAGACTAAATAGTATTTTCCGGCATAATTATGCAAAATATTCCATTCATCTACTAAGCGCATCTTAATATCATAAATCGTACAGACGAAATATGCAGATGTATTAATCGAATACTCCACTTTTGTTTCACTTACAAATGGATTTGGAACAGGCTGATTAACAACTATCATCTGACTTTTTTCATTAGTATTAATATTATCAATTATATTATTAATAACAATATTCGTACTATCATTATTCCAAGTAAGATGAATCCACATTTCATTTTTTTTCTTAATAAAAACTGCGTAATCATTATCAGGAATTATTAATGAAAAAGAATTTTCGATTTTTATTCTCTTGGAATTAATTTTAATAGAACCGGGTTTGAACGGAATATTATGAATACATAATTTTATATTTCGCTTATCAACCGATTTATATTTTCCATCTGCAGACTGTTCTGTCATAATAAAATGAATCTCATTTGACTTACACAATGACTTAAAATCCAAGAACTCAAATTTATTCTCACTAATGGAATTATTATTATTACCATCATCATTAAACATTCTGAAACTACTATTAACAGTAGAGGTATCAGGAAAATAATGCAAAATCAATGAATCAGCTTTATAGTTCATTGTATTCGACATTGGTTCTGCGGTCGGTATTATAGCACCGGAATGAACAAAGAGAAGCAACCTGTCAATAGGTACTTTCATTGTGTATTTATCATTCCCTTCAAAAACACTTCCAGTAAACCAATCAATCCATTTCCCCTTTGGCAACACAAAATCTCTTTGAAAAACAGAATCCAAAATCGGGGCAACTAAAATATCACTTCCCCATAAAAATTCATCGTTAATATTATGTAACAATTTATTATCAGATTCATAAAAGTCAATTGGTTTCATAAGTGGTAATCCACTAACAGTATTTAAATATGCTAAAGTATAATTATAGGGTAGAAATGTATATCTGAGATGTATAAACTTTCTAACGATATTCTGTACTTTTTTATTATAAAATATTGGCTCTGCCGGTATAGGCAATACCCTATGTGCCCTCATAATTGGCGAGAAAGTTCCAAGCTGAAACCATCTAATGTATAGTTCATTGTGCATTAGAGCATCTTTAGGAGCAAAGCCTCCAATGTCGGAATGTAAATATGAAATTCCACTCATTGAAGCACCTAACATCACAGGTAGCATAGCTTTTAATCCCAGCCAGCTTCTTGCTTCGTCGCCACACAAGGGGAAAGCTCCATAATGCTGTGCACCTGCCCAACCGGAACGCGTCATAAAAAACGGTCTCATTTCCGGAAAATCACTACGATAACCATCATAGAGCATCTTTAGCCATAATAGATTAATAATATTACTATATTCACCTCTTGTCTTTCCATTAAAGTGCAAAATCTCATCGGGATAGATATCAGGTTCGCCACCATCAAGCCACCAACCATTTACACCAAATTCCATCTGTTTCTTATACAAACTCCACCACCATTTCAATGTTTAAGGATTTGTCATATCATAAACTAAGAAATCATCTCGCTTTTGCAATCTACAATATACAGGTTTGCGAAATTTATCTGTACAAATAATTTTTGATTGTTTTATATAATTATAGTGTTTAGATAAAGATGATATATAAAGCTGAGTAATAGGTATTACATTAATACCTATTTGTGCAAAATCCTTAATCATTGATTTATAATTAGGGAATCTTTCAGTTGACCAAAACAGATTACCCATTTCGTCTAATCCACCATACCAAGTTGCATCAAAAACCAATGCATCCATAGGAAAATCATTTTCCCTCATACGGCTAACGACATCTCTTACCTCATCTTCAGAATGATAGTAAGCACGTGACTGCAAATAACCCATTGCCCAACGAGGTGGCAATCCCTGCTTTCCGGTTAAATCAGTGTACTTATTAAGTATATCAGTATAACTATTGCCGGCTATTAGAAAAAAAGAAAACTTTGTTCGAAGCGTATTGAATCGCAAAACATTCTTTTCCTTATCATCAATACATATTACACTATGACTTAAATCATCAAAGTATATTCCATAATTCAATGATGACATAAAAAAAGGTATGGCAAAATTCAAATTTGCTTCATAGGGCCACTCATAACCAAATCTATTTTTCTGAAGCAATTGCATTGAAAATTCGCGACGGTTGATATTGCGTGCTTGACTTCCAAAACCATAAATGATTTCTTTTGGTTGAATTCCAAATTTTATTCCATGATATTCATATCCCGGATAATAGAAAAATCCACCCAAAGTATCTTTTAACATCAACCTATTACCCTGATAATATTCCATTATCAAAGGTTTTTTATTGATTTTTATTTTTATATTCTTTGTAGAATAAAACATCGTTGCAGTTTCCTCAGAAATATCAACTGATTTACATCTACAGTGTTCATATACGGAAGGAGTAAGCGATAAATTTCCTTTATAATCTTTATCATAGGAAACACGCACTATATCATCGTTCCATGCTTCAATTTCTATTAATCCACCATCTGTTGTAATAATCAGCTTATTTCCTAATACCTTATGGCTTTGATAATTCTTTTCTATATAGAACTGTGAATACACCGAAAGACTTGTACACAAGTTAAGCGTAATGATTAACAGAATATTCAAACATATTTTTTTGAGCAAGTTCATATTATTAATACATTCCAGAATAGTTTACTTTTTTTCTTTAATTATTCTTACATATCAACCCGGAGGCCAGTTCATCGCCCTACCACCCAACAAATGGCAATGAATATGGTAAACCTCTTGCCCACCGTCCCGATTACAATTGAACACTAGACGATAACCGCTCTCGGCTATACCTTTTTCAGCAGCTAGCTTTTTGGCAACAAGAATAATTTTTCCTGTCAATTCCTCATCATTGGCTTGCAAATCATTCAAAGTCGGTATAGGCTTTTTGGGTATTATCAGTATGTGTACCGGTGCCTGCGGATTAATATCGGCAAAAGCAAGTACATCATCATCTTCATACTCAATTTTTGCCGGTATTTCCTTATTTATAATCTTAGTAAAAATCGTATCCGACATAATCCCTCTCAGCATTTCTTACATATATTCATATCTAATATAACAATTTAATTTCAATTTCCGAAATAAAAGCCCCCTGATTTTACAAACAGAGGGCTTATTATTAATCATAACAGTATGTTACCTTACAACTGTCATCTTAATCGTTCTCACATCATTGCCAGCTACTAAGCGAACAATGTATGAACCTGAAGGGACAGGACGATTCTTGCTGTCCAAAGCGTTCCATTCAACTGTATTCCTACCCGCACTTGTATTGTTGTTTACCAAGGTCTTAACAACATTACCGAATACATCAACAACCTCAAGTCTTACATTGCTCTCATTGGGCAATGTGTAAGTAATTGATGTGTGGTTGGAAACAGGATTAGGTACATTCTGCTCAAGAGTAAGTTCTGCTTGACCTTCAAATACCAAAGTAATAACCTTTGATAATGATTCGCAAGACAATGAACCATCTTTATCTACTTGTCTCAATCTATATTGATAAGTTACATTGGGCTGTACATTCTTGTCAGTATATGAATAATGATGTACTGATTTAGAATTGCCTGCACCCTTAATAAATCCAATTGAGTTCCAAGATTCTTCGCCTTTATTGCGTTTCTCTACATAGAACCCTTCATTATTAACTTCTGTTGCAGTCTCCCAGAAGAGTTCGATACTATTATTTCTCGAAATTCCATCGAAATATGATAATTCAACTGGTATAAGATCATCTGGACATGGATAATAACTCATATCACCACCAGAAGTCCGTTCACCGAAGTAAGGTCTAATCATAGGAATCCAAGTACCTCTTGAGAGTGTTAATGTAGTCATATCAGCCGGAGATGTACCGAAGTGATGCAAGTGAGCGTAAGCAGGATTACCAATTGTCGGCATAAACTGTGCCCACTGACCGCTATTACCTGAGTTCTCTAAAAGGAACTTATTATCATTGATTAAATTACCTGTGTTATTTAATCTTCTGAAATCTTTATCAATTACAAGATGATAACCCGAACCACCAACAGCACTTGCTCTAAATACCGGAGGCGGAATATAAACACTGGTAATTCTCATACCGACTCTTGTTTTAGATGCACCAAGTTCAAGCCCTGTTTCACCCAATTGTGCAATGGCCATCCAATATGTACCTGCATCAAGAACAACTGGTTTCGGTAATAAATACGTAACATACTGATTCCAGAATTCTTTATGACGCACATCATCAATTCCACGATATTTATAAATAAATGAACCAGGAATGATACCTCGTTGATCTAGTATTGAAAATGAAATGTCGTTAAAAGACTGATTCAAGCTACCAAAGAATGCTTTATAGCCATAGACTGTATCGCGTTGATTCAATGTGAATTTCATAGCAATTCTACCTGAACCACTACCACCAACAAAACCGGCACCAAAAGACGATTCATTGTAAACACTTGTAGGACCATTAATACTACCCATACCACCAACGGCAAAACCGAAGAGATTCAAACCTCTACCGGGAGTACTTGTAAATGCGGCATCAGGAACGTCGTTTCTAGGATTCTGTGCCGGGTCATAAGCAAAAACATCACCGAATTTTAATTTAATAAATGTAAAGTTTGTATCATTAGCAGGCTCAAGGTCATAATCAGGATTATTTGGCTCACCGAACATTAAATTCGCAAGCATAAAATACTCGCCATCTCCGGTTTTTCTTGCATTCCAATTAGGTAACGGAACTTCAATATTTTTTCTACCACTCATTACAGGGACAGGAAAAGTTCGGCAATAAATAGCATGATGTAATGCATAGTCACCTTTCCTCCAAATTTTAACTTTTACTTTGAACGGAGGTGAAGCAATATTTGTATTATTGCTTACCTTTACCCTAATAGGAACTTTAATTGCTTGCGAAGCAGGAGCAATTGTATAGGGCCATAAAATTTTAACAAGTGATAACTCAAGGTCAGTAATTTCTGTTGGGAATAGAATCCTAACATTATCTACAAAATATGCATCATCATCATCAGGTATACAAGCCATACATTTCTTGTTATTTCTTGCTTGCATATTAAGTCTAAATCTGAAATTCTTAGCTCCCTCGTTCTCGGATTTAATAAATGTATCCGGAATAGCAAGGAAAAACTTCTGATATTCAAAATCAATACCATCATCAAAAATATCAGGTCTCAAACCATTCAAATTTGGATTTTGAGGTCTTGATAAGGCAGAATCTCTATCAGCCTCCAACCAACCTCTTAAATATCCACCTGCTCCATATAGAGACAACACAGGCATATTGGTAACAGGTTTGGCGCCATCTCTTCTTGGATGATATCTCCATCTTCTATCGTCAATATTTGTAATATAACGAATTCCATCAGGACTTGGACGTGCAAACTCAACTGTTAATTCGTCAGGAGGTGCAGATGCGGCAAGGCGTCTTCCTGAAAATACAACAAACGGATTGGCATTAACAACAGTCCTTGGCTCAGGACCAACTAATTCTTGGTCAGCCCAACCTCTGGGCCAATCATCTCTCATAGCTGTTCTTTGAATTGACAATGAAAGAACCGCACCAAAACGACCACGTAAATCAATCGGGAATGAACGCAATTGATCGCCACCGGGTGATTGTGCAGGCTCAGAATTACTCAGAGTTCTTCTTGTCATCCTAATAACTGGAGATTCACGTGTATCTCTTGTAAAATCAGGTTCTGAAAAGTCAAAATCCAAATTGTTTGTAGGAGCATAGGTTCCTCTCGGAGGAAGAGGATATTTAGAGACATCGTCGCCGGAAACAACTTCTGCATCAATATTAACCCATTTCAATGTACTTGGCATAGCTACTCTATTTACAATATGATATGAAGTAACATCATCATTGAAATCATCTAACCTATTCATAACAAAAAGTTGTGTACTTGCAGTATCATCAAATGGCCAAGAATCACCAAATTTTTCATTAGTTCTGGGATGTGTCGGGTCAGCTATAATGTAAGTTCTCATTCGTCCGAGGTGATTATTAATGTACTCATTTGGCTCAAATGGCGGAAAGAAAACCTGTACATATCCATAAGGAGGAATTCCATTATAAGCATTAGGTCCAGGGAAAGGAAGCTCCGTTGCCTTATAGTTTCCAGCATTAACCTCTACATTTACATATTTCACACGTGTATATGGATTGCCTGCGCATTTCATTACATTTGCATCATCAAGAGCCAAACATATACTATCAATTGGCACTAATCTATTATATACAATTCTCATTGACGCTTCATTGATAATTCTAAATCTTGCACGGAAATTAATTTGCTGCTTCTGATAGTTTACACCGGAAGGACCTTGAATTTCATTAGTAAGATTCTGGATAATAGCAACAGGCTGAATAGCACCATTTCTTTCGTCTCCAGCAAGCAGTTCATAATTGTTTACTTTGCTCGTTGGTACTTCTTCTGTATAATCCAAATCGGCACTCGGGTCTTTTTTCCTGACACGATAAGAAATATCAACAACTCTTAAAGAATTCTTCCATTGTTTAAATTTAATTGCAAGATAGTCCTCAGGCCAATCAGAATCGCGATTTCTGAAACCTGCATAATAATGTGTATATTGTTCGTATTCACCTGCCCAAGGTTTGGTTTCCCCACCTGCTTGACCATAATTTGTATGTCGGGCAAATCCATGAACACCAACCGTAGTATTATAACGGAAAACTGTTGGGGCAGGCACAGAACGTCCTCTTACAATTGCAACACCATCAAATCTTTCATATACAATTGTAACACTAGAATCCCTTTTATCAAGAATCACCTGCGCACTTGCTGCTACATAACTCTGGTCCCCCGGGCGTAAGTCAAAGTTACCGAAATAATTTCCTCTTGGAGTAGCCAGAACTCTAACAGGAGCAATATTAATAAAATAAATTAACAGTCTGTCAGAATTGTTTGAACGTTTAAAGAATACCTTGCCCCAATCTTCAGGAAGATTAGTTACAGTATTATAATTTGACAAATGCATATCTCCAAAGAAAGGCGCTATCAAAGCAGATTTATTTCTCGCAAACTGTCCTTGATTTAACGTACCTCCTCTTGCTCTAATACCTCCACGCGGATTCAAAGGATTTCCACCGCAAACAGAATAATAATAGCCGAAATCATCTGTAATAGCATCATTTAAACCGTCTCCGTTATGAGCTCTTCCGGCAAAGAACCAATCCATTGACATTGGATTGTAACATGTCGTTGCCCCGGGAGGGATTATTCTGTTTTTTTGGCTATCATAGAAATATCTGTCATTTGTTAAGGCTATGATACCGTTTGTAGATACATAAAAACTATCATATTTCAATCCATTGAAATAGAAGTTAAATCCAATTGGCATTGGACCAGCAATTGCATCGTCAGTCGAATCAGTCGGACCGTTGAAAAAATCTCCATTAGGTAATGGTAATGCAGGATTACGGAAGAAACGCAATCCGTCAGGACTATTTGCCCAATCTGCAGGGTTCCTTAATCGAGGACCCGGTAATATACGACGCCACAAATTCGGGTCTGTCGTAGTGTCGATAATATTCGGACTTGGTCTCCAGAAATCCGGAGATTCATCTTTGCTGTCCACAAAGTAATAACCTGTTGAAATTGCGGGCTGATTTACAGGATTTCCAATCTGCCTAAAAGGCATTGGAAAGCTTGTTCTATCAGGTCCAAAATTCGGAGGTTCAAACATTTGGCTCTTGCGAAGAATCTCGTCATCCGATTTTTTGTCGTCATTAGCTTTTAAATAATTTGGTGATATTACCATACTAACAACAGCAAAAAGTAGCAATAGCTTTTTCATAAAAAAACTCCTTGTGTAATTGTAAC
>CAZOOR010000031.1:12441-28667 GCA_964581505.1 uncultured Hyphomicrobiales bacterium | reverse complement strand
TTTTACAAAAATTAGTCATTCTGTATTCCTTTGAAAGAACATCTAATTTTTCCCAAGATTTATCAATATTTTTTGATATATATATATTTCCATCAAGATTTCTAATATAAACACGTTTGGATTTATGGAATTTCATATTCATAGTTCCGATTAAATCATCCGGAGTATTTAATATTCTCCATGTCTCCCAGCCGTCATCGGTAAACCAAAGCAAATCCTTTGTTTCATCTTTCCCCGGATACTGTGCCATTACTCCTATATTTTTATCATACATTGACATTGTAACACTCGGTCTTCTTAATCTCCATTTTTTACTAATAATTATTTTTTTCCAAGTCTTTCCAAAATTTGTAGTTTTATAAATCATAGATAAATAATAATCCAAAGAATTACCTGACTTATCACGACCACGTACTTCTACCGAATCAAAATGTATCAACATTGTACTATCTTTAAAAACTATGAATTCTCTTACATATCTTCTTATTCTATAAGGGTCATCGATTTTTAAAAAAAGCCCTCTATTCCAATGTTTTCCTTTGTCTATACTTTTAAAAACAACTAACGCATGACTAAGTTTATCATTATTAGGTATATTAATTTCACCCAACACAATAATGTTATTCTCTCCCATATACTCTATATCATCTAAACTAATAGATGCCTTTTCCCCAAATTGTTTTCCAATTTTATAACCATCAAATACAATTTTCCAATCCTCTGCCTGCTGTGGATACATAGGCTTTGTAAAAATAAAAATAATTGCAATGATAAACGCAATTTTGTAAATATAATTTTTCATCACTCTCTCCCAATATGTGAATAAAGATTTAGTCATAAGACACATAAAGCAATAAAAATGTTACAGAAAAATTGAAAATATTTTTGTTTGGAATACACTACCAAAGAAAAGCAAAAGGCAATTATACGGCTGTTTTTCCTCTCCTTGAACAATGAGAGGGAATGAAAACCAAAAGACAGCTCCAAACCGCATCTTCTAAGGTGCGGTTATTTTATTATTTTAATCCGATTATTAAATAATAATCGCCTTTACGTTGTTTCCGTTTAGTTCAATTAAGCGTATCCTGTATGGTTTGCTTTCCAATATATCTGCCGAATGTATTTGTACATTCACATAGTTATCGGTCCAGCCCGACCACGTGCCGGTCTTCTTATTATAATTTTCAGGTATGAATGTATGTTCGGTGCCGATTTGTGATTTATAGAATTCATCACGTTTTTTATCAGAAAGTTCACGGAGTGATGATGTACGCAATTTCCTAATATTATGCGGGACGCTGTTCGGCATAGTTGCCGCAGGCGTGTCCTCGCGTTCCGAATATGTAAATACATGTAAATACGAAATCGGCAATCCTTCGAGCAGTTTATAAGTTTCGAGGAAATGCTCATCACTTTCGCCGGGAAACCCTACAATTACATCAATGCCAAGACAAGCATCAGGTATAGCGGCTTTAATATTAAGGATTAGTTTCTTAAAATATTCCACCGAGTAGCGGCGTTTCATTTTTTTTAATATTTCATTAGAACCGCTTTGCAGTGGTATATGAAAATGCCGACAAAACTTTTTCGATTTTTTAACAATTTCGATGATTTCAGGTTTAATTAAATTCGGTTCAATTGAGGATATTCTAAACCTTTGTTTCAAATAGGCTTCATCAATAAATTTCACCACATCTGTAAATGTTTCGCCTGTTGCAGATAAATACTCACCAAGATTAACACCTGAAAGCACTATCTCGTATTTATTTGAATCGCTAAGTTTAAGAATACTCTTTTGCAATTCATCAAAAGGCATACTGCGACTATTACCGCGTGCCTTTGGTATTGTACAAAATGTACAAGAATAGTCGCAACCGTCCTGCAATTTCATTACCATACGCGTTCTATTTTCATTATCAACGGAACAAGCAGAATGAAATGGCAAATCCTGCAAATCAGAGACAAATATAGATGCTTCGCTCTTAGTTGTAAATTGATTTAGATAATCAATCACATCAAATTTCTCTTTCATTCCGAACACAGCATCAACACCCTCAATAGTCGCAATTTTGTCCGGCTTCATTTGTGCATAGCAACCGATTACAGTTATTATAACATTTGGATTATTCCGCAATGCTTTTCGGATTATCTTTCGAGAATCGGCATCGGCTTTATTTGTTACGGTACAAGTATTAATCACTACTGCTTCTTCGTCTGATGCAAACGGCACTGTCTTATGCCCGCTCGATTCCAGAGTTTTCTGTATTGTTGCAATTTCTGCAAAATTCAATTTGCAACCGATATTATAATATGAAATTTTCATATATCATATTAACGAATGGCAATAAGTCTTAATATAAAAAAACCGGCGTTTCGCATCAATACAAAACACCGGTAAGCAAAGCTCTATACAAAAATTATTTTGTAAGACTTTCCAGCATATCCTCAATATCGCCGGGGGTACCGGAAATTTTCATAAATGTACCCATAGATAAATCCGGAAAAGAAATAGCAATCCTATATTTACCATGAAGCATAACTACATCTTTACCTTTCACCAATAATTCATAGGGCAGGAATGCAGTGTGTTTCGGATGTCCGAAATCAATCTTTGGTAAAAAGTATCCTTCACCATCTTCGCCGAATAATCCTATACCAAATAATGTAAGGTCTGTACCGGGTATATCAACGCGATAGACTTTAGACATAATTTTACTGTTCTTTAGATTTTTTTCAATTTTCTTAACAGCTTCACTATGCGATTTAAAAGTCTTCAATTCATTTACATCTTCAAAGTAGGGCATCATTATCATATAGTGATAATCCTGCAAATCATCAGGTTCTTCACCGTCCTCCGAGCCAAAGGGAGTGTTCTTCAAAGTACCGAGACCGCTCATAGATTTTTTTAAGCGTGCCGAAATTTTCTTATATGTTGCTTGCACTTTTGAAAAATCTTTTTGGTAATAGGCATTACCCCAATACTCTAAATTGATATATGAAACCAATACTTTTGATTTCTCCTTAGTAACAGCAAGCCTGATTGTAGCGGCAAAACCGCGAAGACCGCCGAACTTCTTGACAGAAGCAAGAATATCACCCGATGTAACAACAATAATGCGTTTGCTACTTTTCTTTGCAGGAGAATAAACTCCAACAATTTTGAAATTATTAGATTTCAAATTATTTTTTAATTTAGCAACCGTCTCATTAACACTTGACGCTGACTCGGCGCCCAAAATATATGGTTTCAAGTTTTTACCGTAACTTGATAATGCAGTGAACAGCAACAAAAGCAATGTTGCCATAAGAATCTTCTTCATAAAATCTCCCAATTTTTAAAAATATATTTAATAACAATACAAATTTACAGAATGATTAATAATAATAATAATTTACAATCATTTGGAAATATTATAAAAATTTCGTTTTTTTGTATAGTTTAATTATTAATAAATGAAATTATACATAATTGAATTTAATTAACAGTCGGAAATTTTATTTTTTAAATATATCAAGGAATTTTTATGACAAAATCTAAAAGCACAAGTTCAATGAAGAAGGCGCAAAAATTGGCAGACATTACTTTCAAGTTGAAGAAAATTTGCAATGAGAAAGAAAGTTTTTTTGCCCAGCAATTCAAGCTGACATCTATGGAATTCAGATGCTTAAAGTATTTGAAAGATTGCGATTTTCTTATTGTCAAGGATTTAGCATACAAAATGAATCTTACTCCCAGTAGAGTTACACGACTAATTACATCTCTTGAAAAGAAAAAACTTGTTATAAGAGAATTGGATTTAGACGACAGAAGAAATGTAAGGGTTATGCTAAATAACAAATCAAAAGAAATGATTGAAGATTTAGATAAAAGACATACTGAGCTTCATGCAGAAGTTCTATCATCTGTTCCGGCTAAAGAAGTTGAACAAATGATTGATTCAATTGAGAAACTATACCATGTCTTTGAGAAATGGGCAGACAAAAATTTGAAACACGCCGATTTGAAAAATCTAAAAGATTATTAATCTTCGGTTTTCATAGTTTTCAAAAAAACAGAATGCCAATTAGCAAAATCCCCGTCTTGGAAAAAGGCGGGGATTTTATTTATAAATTTAAAGACCTCACGAATAGCCGTGACTACTCTCTGTACATACCGAGTAATGTCCAGTACATCGTGGATTTAATATCAAGTTTGAAAATATCCTTATGGACAGGGATTTTCAATTGAACAAGAAATTCACCTATTGCTTTTTCAATAGCACCTCTTGGTGAGAACTCAATCCGATATTTACCAACACCTTTACTACTCTTAATGGGTAATAGCATATCTTTAATACCATAGAATAAATATTTGCCGGGCAGAGCTTTTAGATTATTAATTTCAGCCTCAACGAAAATTTGTCCGTTCTCTACTTTTGTGATTTTCGGCTTAACTGTATCTGCAAAATTCACATTGTCAATTTGAATTTCAAACGGACTAGTCCATATGGAATCAATTGCAATTTTTTCATTAGGTAGCAGAATTTTTTTGACTTTGTGGATTTGCGCAATTCGTTTATTTGAAAAGCCATCGTACCAAATAAATTTTTCGACAGTATCGGAAAGTTTCGATAAATTTGTTTTCAAATAATTAAAATACCATTCCGCATTAACGCCGGAAATTTTAGCAATGTCATCATAGGGTGATAAAGTCATATCGAAAAAATGCCCCAAGGGTACGCAAGCATATTTCAAATCCTGCATATTGAATCCACCGGACGCATCGTCCTGTGAATCCCAATAAATCTCTGCCTTACCTTCTTTCAGATAATAACGCATAGAATCGAGCGATACTTCAAGAGTAATAAAACCGTCTTTATCAGGTTTGGTACGTTTCAATGTAAAGAAATCCGTAACTACTCGCTTATAATGCGTCTTGGTACTATCGGGAAAAGTCTTTGTAACTTCCGTAGTATCCGTATATCTGTAAACATGCAGAATGCTAAGCGGAAATTTATGTATGGGCAGATATTTGACCGGCTCATATACCGATTCGTCGCCGGTAGGTGTGTTCTGCGCAAATATTTGTATTGAACTAATCATCAATATGATTATTAAAAGGTTTTTTGTTCTCATAGTTATCTCCTTGTTAAATATAATGACCAAGATGCAAGGGACATTCCGTCCCACAATTCACCTGTTTTTATTTTCTCTTCTATTTCGTCAGAAGTCATTTTGATAATTTCAAATTCTTCCGACTGTTCGGGTTTAGCCCCGATAAAGCTCAAATCCTCTGCAAGAAAGACTTTGCAAATCTCGTCCGTAACGCCATTAAAAGGATTGAACTCTCCCAATTCTTTCATTCTTTCTGCGGCATACCCTGCCTCTTCTTCCAATTCTTCTTTGGCGTTCTGTTCGGCTGTTAATCCTTTTTTAATTCCGCCGCCCGGAAACTCGAGACTAATCCTGCCATTCAGGTAACGATATTGACGTGTCAAAACAAAAGTAGTTTCATTTAATTGAGGAATAATCATAGTCGAACCTGTAGTTTGCACATAATGATATTCTCCGCTACTCCCGTCCGGCAATGTATATTCATCAATTTTATATCGCCACCAATTGTTCTCAAAGACCACTTTTGACAATATCTTTTTTAATTTTTGCAACATCTCTCTATATATAGACACATTAACCTGAAATGTGTCTCAAAAAAAATGAAAATAATTTTATAAAAAATAATCTATTCAATTAGAATACGAAAAGAAAATACTTGTTTTTTACATTAAAAACGCCGGTTTATTCCGGCGTTTTTAAATAAATTAAGAATAGAAATTATTCATTACCAACAAGTTCTGCTCTGCTGAAAAAGAAATTAACTTCAATTATTCCGTTCTCGGGAGAATCCGAACCATGAACAGCATTTCTTTCTATCGAAGTACCGTAAAGTTTCCTAACCGTGCCGTCAGCGGCATCTTGCGGATTTGTACTTCCGATTAATTTTCTATAATCCTCCACAGCATTCTCTTTCTCTAATGCAATTGGAATAATCGGACCGCTCGTCATATAATTAATTAAATCCTGATAAAACGGACGCTCCTTGTGTATCTCGTAGAACGCGCCTGCCTGTGCGGGAGTAAGTCGCAACATTTTCATTGAAAGAATTTTAAACCCTGCTTTATGAAGCATAGAAATAATATTGCCTTCGACATTTTGCTCGACTGCATCAGGCTTGATTATACATAAAGTTCTCTCTGTCATATTAATTGTCTCTCTTATTAATAAAATTAAACATATATTAAAATGCACAGGGGAAAGAAAAATCTATCCCCCGTATTATTTACTAATTAATTCTTTTTGGCATCTTTTCTCGGTCTGCCGACTTTGGGTTTCGGTCTTCTGCGTTTGCGTCTTCTCGGCGCTGTAGCAAGTACTTCCTGCACCGCATTTCCAATATCGGCAGGTGAAATTACAACTCTGATACCTGCGGCTTCAAGTGCTTGTGTTTTATCATCAGCAGTACCTTTGCCACCGGAAATAATGGCACCGGCATGTCCCATTCTACGTCCCGGAGGTGCAGTCCTACCTGCGATAAATCCAACGACCGGTTTTTTTACATATTTCTTAACGTATTCTGCGGCTATTTCTTCTGCATTACCGCCGATTTCGCCAATCATAAGAATTGCCCATGTTTCAGGGTCATCATTGAACAATTTAATTGCATCAATAAACTGCGTACCAATTATCGGGTCGCCACCGATTCCCAAAACTGTGGACTGCCCAATTCCCAAATCGGACAGTTGCTTTACAGCTTCATAAGTCAATGTACCGGAACGAGAAATAACGCCGACATTGCCGCGTGTATGAATAAAACCGGGCTGAATACCGAGTTTACATTCGTTAGGTGTAATAATACCCGGACAATTAGGACCGATTAATCTGGAATCGGAATCCTTTAAAGCAGAATATACTTTTATCATATCTTTTGTGGGTACACCCTCGGTGATACAAATAATCAATTTGATTTTTGCATCAATTGCTTCGAGCATTGCGTCTGCCGCAAACGGAGGCGGAACGAAAATAATCGTTGCATCGGGCTTGACTGCCGATGCCGCTTCTTGCACGGTATTGAAAATTTTAATTGCTCTTTTGAATTTGACATCGCCTTTGCCCTTATACGTAGAACCGCCTTTGCCGGGCGTTACTCCACCGACAACTTTCGTTCCGTATTCAAGCATTTGTGATGTATGAAATGTTCCTTCCGAGCCTGTTATGCCTTGCACCAGCACTCTGGTTGTTCTGTCAACTAATATACTCATCTTTGACCTTTAAAATAAATTTGTAGTATGCTTCAATTTCTCTCTTATCACAAATATATTTAATAAGGAACTTTTGTGATAATTTGAATTTGCAATTTAATAATTAATAAAGAAAAAGAAAAAAATAATAATAATTAATTGCCAAGCGAATAACACGATTTTAGAGTTTATCGAAAAATAAATATTAACTTTTCAGTTCCGAAGGAATGCAAATACGGCTTGATATGTCGGACTTGACAGCGTATATGTATGTAATATTTTAATATTACACCGAGTTATTACCCGAAGTATAGCAATGCTATAATTCCTTCAATGAGTCATAGTGGACGGCTATGGTTTTATCTAAATCTGCCTGAGAATGTGCGGCGGAAACAAACATTACCTCGAACTGAGCCGGTGCCAAGTAAATACCACGTGCAAGCATATTATGGAAATATTTAGCATAGAGTTGCGTATCCGATTGAATAGCAGTATCAAAATCTATGACCGGTTTTTCTGTCATAAACATACATAGCATTGAGCCGCAACGATTGAAAGCATAATGCTTGCCGAGCAATTCGAGATTATGTTTAAAACCATTTTCTAGGTAATTGCTCTTTTGCGCCAGCTCGTCATAGATGCCGGGATTATCGTTAATATGCGAAAGCATAGCATAGCCTGCCGCCATAGCAAGCGGATTGCCGCTCAATGTGCCTGCTTGATATACATTGCCCGTTGGCGAAATATGCTCCATTATTTCCTTGCGTCCGCCAAAAGCACCAACCGGCAAACCACCACCGATTATTTTCCCGAATGTCGTTAAGTCCGGTTTAATACCTAGCAATTCCTGCGCCCCTCCGCGACTAACTCGAAAACCTGTCATCACTTCATCAAAGATTAGAATGATGTTATTCCGGTTGCATAGCTCGCGCACGCCATTGATAAATTCAAATGAGGAACGAATTAATCCCATATTACCTGCAATAGGCTCAATTATTATCGCGGCGATTTCATTCTTATTTGCATCAATTAATGCCTCTACCGATTGCAAATCATTGAAACGGGCTACAAGAGTATCGGAAGCGGTTTTCGCAGTTACACCCGGCGAAGTCGGACTACCGAAAGTCAAAGCACCGGAGCCGGCTTTGATTAAAAACGAATCGGCATGACCATGATAGCAACCCTCAAATTTAATAATTTTGTCCTTGCCTGTGAATCCACGAGCAAGACGAATTGCACTCATAGTTGCCTCTGTTCCGCTATTGACCATACGCACCATATCTACCGATGGAATCATAGAAACAAGCAATTCGGCAATTTTAACTTCGAGTTCGGTCGGGGCGCCAAATGATGTCCCGCGTTCAAGAGCCTTTGTTATTGCCTCAATTACAAAATCCGGATTATGACCGAAAATATGAGGTCCCCAGCTACCAATATAATCAATATAATCATTTCCGTCAACATCTCGAAAGTGTGAACCGTCTCCACTCTCTATAAATAGTGGAGTTCCACCAACTGATTTGAAGGCGCGAACCGGAGAATTCACTCCACCGGGAATAAAACTTTTGGCTTGTTCAAATAATACTTTGCTTTTTTCAATTTTCATTTTTTTCTCTACTATTTAATGGTAGTATAAACCTAAAAGAGCTTCCGGCATTTTCCGAAGTTTCAAATTCGATATGCCCATTGTTTAGTTCTGCAATTTCTTTTGAAAGAAGTAAGCCAATGCCCGTACCTGTTTCGTTATTGGTTCCGTAAGTTTTTACTTTTTCATAAGTAAACAATTTCTTTTTTCTTTCATCGGAAATACCAATACCATTATCTACAACCTCAAAAATTGCATTCTCTCCTTGATGATAACTCTTTACAAAAATTCTACCATGATTGGGCGTGAATTTAATAGCATTCTGCACAAGATTTTTCATAACCGTAAAAACCAAATTAGTGTCTGCCTTAACAAATATTTCAGTCTGAATATCGCCGGTCAGCGACTGTTCTTTATTATCTGCCATTTGTTTAAAGTCCGAAAGGGTTCTATTTGCAAGGAGTGACAAATCAATTGTTTCAAATTGCGGCTTAATCATACCGGACTGCAATTTTGCCCAGAGGAGTAAATCATCAAGTAGTGCATTAAGATTTATCGAAACTTTCTGCATATCAGCGAGGAAATTTCTTATATCTTCTTCTTTCATTTCATCATAATTATTTATTAAATAATCCGAAACATTGATGAAGATACTTAGTGGCGTTTTTAAATCATGGGCAATTATTCTAAAAAATCTATCTTTAATAGCAATAGTTTGTCTAAGTTCTTCATCTTTTTTAGAAAGAATTAAGTATGCTTCTTCCAAATTTTTCTTTCGTCTTCTGATAGAGCGATGTAAAATTAAAATCGCAAGGATAGATACAAGCAATATCCCTGCAATTATTGAAAGAAAAACAACATAAGATTTTTGCTTCTGTTCTTTCTGCGAAAGCAATAAAATTTCATTATTCATTTTTTCAACGTCAAGTTCCACTTGAATTTTAGATGTTTGGCGTGCTGTTTCCATTGCAAGTTTTTCATTAAAATTTGTATTATACAAACTATCATGGACAGCCGTATATTTTTGTAAATAGTCATAAGCGGATTTATATTCACCCTTTTCCAGATAGATAATGCGGAGCAAATTGTACGATTCCTCCATAATTTCCGGTATTTTGTTCTTACGGCTAATTGCTAATGATTTGTTGATAAAATATATTGCTTCGTCATATTTTTTCAAATGATAATTTGAACTTCCGATATAATTATACAAATTAGTAAGTATCTGCTCATCTTCTATTTCCTTACACAGCGGCAGAGTATTATGGAAGGTTTCAAGTGCTTTATTATATTTCTTTTGCTTATCATAATTAAGCCCGATATTTGCATAAGCAACAACAACACCATTGCTATCACCAATGGCACGCGACATCTCTAAGGATTTTATTAGATAAATTTCCGCCTTATTTAGCTTTCCGTTTCTTTGATAAATAAGAGCCAAATTGTTGTATAGCATTGCAATCTCATTGCTGTCTTTTCCGGTTTTAATTACTTCCAATGCTTTACCATAATATTTGAAAGCATTATCATCTTTATTTAAGGCTTCATAAATTGATGCTATATTTGCATAAGTTGTAGCAACTTTTTCAGGTAGATTGCTTTCGGAATAAATTTTAGAACCTTTCCGGTAATAAGTAAGGGAGGAATCGAACAATCCTTTATTTTTGTACGCCATTCCGATATTATTAAAATAGCTGGCTATTGAAATGGAATCATTAAATTGTGCGGCTGTTGCAATTGCTTTATGATAATAATCAATTGCTTTATCGAGATCTCCAACAGTATAATAATTAGCACCAAGCGTTGCATTAAATTCCGTTTGATAGCGAATTAATTCCTGTTCTTTTGCCAATGCAAGTCCCTGTTTTGCAAACACAATTGCTTTTGACGGTTTTATATTATGGTAATACCAAGCAAGCTCTGCAAGTGCATACAGTTTGCTTTCCCCTGTTTCCGTTTGCAATGCTTTTTCTAAGCTGTCCAAATTAGGTATGGCATACATACTTGTAATACTTACAAGTAAATGTAGAAAAACGATACCAATTCTTATTCTATTCAAATTTATACTTAATCTTTTAAAAAAACAACAAATTTACTAAATTTGACACTATAATAAAAATAAAGAATAATATCTATTTTTCTCAAATTTTTCAAGAGAAAATAAAAATTCA
Source organism: uncultured Hyphomicrobiales bacterium (assembly GCA_964581505.1). Taxonomy (GTDB): domain Bacteria; phylum Bacteroidota; class Ignavibacteria; order Kapaibacteriales; family UBA2268; genus CAZOOR01. The sequence continues at coordinate 17,637 of CAZOOR010000031.1, read as the reverse complement.
TATATTGCAGTTCTTCAAAAAAATAAAAATTTTAAAAGAATAGGTGATTTAATGGCAAAACCCTTACCAAAGAAAAAAACGCAAAAGAAAAAACCGGAAAAACCGCCACTGATTCCCGAGAAATACCAGAACATTGCATATATTTTTGTTCTGACATTATCCGTATTTATTTTCTTTGCCGGCGCAATTGCCGGCGGTGGATTTAACGAATTCGACAATGTCTCGTCGCTTAGCTTTGTTCCGTATTTACAACAAGCCGCCGCTAACGGGAACGACCCTCTGTGGGTTCCTTATATATTCAGCGGAATGCCCGGCTATGCGGCTTTGTTAGTAACAGGTGAACGTATTTGGGATATTGCACCTATGCTTTTCTTTGCTATATCCGGCTTCTTCAAGACATTATTTGCTAACGATACGGCACGTATTGCGATTTACTACTCGCTATATGCCGCTGGAATCTTTCTGTTTATGCGTTTCAAAAAACACGACCGAGTAATCGCATTCCTTAGTGCTTTTGCCGCAGTCTTTTCCACTTGGGTAATCACTTGGGTTATGATTGGACATAATACAAAACCGGTCGTTCTGGCACTGTTTCCATTTGTTTTTCTATTTATGGAAAAATTACGAGAGAAGTTTTCACTTCTCTATGCAGTCTTACTGATTATAGCCGTACATTTGATGTTCGAGGGTGGCCATTTTCAAATGATTTTTTATGGTGGTATTGCATTTGCTCTATACTTAGTATTTGAATTTGTCAGCCGATTAATCAATAAAACCGAACCTATGCAAATTGTTCGAGTAGCCGGTTTATTGGTTGTGGCGGCAGTTTTTTCATATTTAATGGCGGCAGACAGATATTTATCCGTACAGGAATATACGCCATATTCAACTCGAGGTTCGGCTCCAATACTCAAAACGGCAAATCAACATCAGAACGATAAGGGCGGCAATGACTATGAATATGCAACTATGTGGTCCTATTCACCTATGGAGTCCTGGACATTCCTTGTCCCCGGTTATTTCGGTCATGGCCTGCAAAAATGGTTGCCAAAAGGTGCGCCCGCCGCTAACGAACAATTGATTTCTACATATTGGGGAGCGAAAGAGACAGAGGATTCGCCACCCTATATGGGTATTTTAGTCCTCGCTCTTGCTATCTTAGGATTTGTTTTTTATAGGAAAGATGCGTTTGTACAATTCTTACTTGTATTGATTGTATTTGCTTGGCTACTTGGTATGGGGAAGAATTTATCTTTTGTCTATGATATTTTCTATTACAATTTCCCGAATTTCAATAAATTCCGAGCGCCTAGTATGGCATTCGCTCTGCTCCATTTTGCCGTACCGCTTCTTGCAGGCTACGGATTAGCCGGTATTTTCAAGATGAGGAAAGAGTTCCCGAAAGTTAGCTTAAAGCCCATTAAAATTTTTATGTATGCTTCCGGCGGCTTTCTCGGATTGGGACTTGTATTCATCGCTCTATTCAAAGATAGCTATATGTCGGCTGTGGCAGGTTCAAGAACATTCAAGGCACTTGCACAGCAAGCCAATCCGCAAATTATCTCGGAATTGCAGGATTTCGTTTGGTCGGGTATGGTGAGCGATTGGTTAATCGGAGCTATTATTCTGATTGCAGGCGCCGTATTGTCGTATATGTTCGTACAGGGCAAATTGAGCAAAGCCGCTTTTGGTATATCGCTATTCATTCTATTTGCTTTTGACTTATGGCATATTGATTATAAACGAATGAACGTCGCAGAAGAATCCGTACAGGAAGAAGTGTTTCAGCGAAAGGCTGATGTATATAATTTCATCAAGCAGGATAAAGATGTTTTCCGAGTTGCAGATTTTTCATCAAATCCTGCAAATATACCCGCCTATTTCCTTGTAGAAAATATCAACGGTTATCATGCCGCAAAGTTGCGGATTTATCAAGATGTCCTTGATGTAGCCCAGCAGAACGCAAGCACATCGTACTTATTCAATCCCTTTCTATGGAATATTTTGAATGTGAAATTTATCATCACAAATAGACCATTCGGCAAAGGATTTGAACCGATATATACATCACAAGCAAGCGGTGATTATGTCTATCTAAATTCAACGGGACTGCCGCGTGCTTTCTTTGTGAAGTCCGCTGTCAAGTCAAAGCAAATGGATATACTGAAACACTTGAAAAACGGTGATTTCAATCCGCTGGAAACAGTGTATGTAGAAACCGATTTATCGCAGAAGATTGAACCTTTCGATTCAACTGCTGCCGTAAAAGTAACTAAACAGCAAAATGAGTATATTAAAATTGATGTTGATGCTTCGGGGAATAATTTTCTATTTATTAGCGAAATATACTATCCTGCCGGTTGGAAGGCTTTTATTGACGGAAAAGAAACGCCAATTATCAAAAGCAACTACGCTTTCCGTGGCGTGATTGTACCGAAGGGCAAGCATTCAATTGAGATGAAGTTTGCCTCTGCCGCTTTCGAGCAAGGCAAAACGATTAGTATTGCCGTTAATATTATTATTGTCTTGGCACTTGTTGCCGGTATTTTCTTGGAAAGAAGAAAAAAGCAAATATCGGCGCCAAACAAACAAGATGAAAATATTTCATAATAAAATAATTTTGATTATTGTTTGTTCTTTGCACTTTTGTAAGAAAAATAATGTATTTTTGTGATATATCTTGTAACAATTTTTTTTATTTATTACGGAGGGTTTTATGAAACTCAAAATATTATTTGTTTCGATGATTGTTGGAATTATGCTGTTTGTACAAGTACAACCGGCAAAAAGCTACACAAAGAATATTGCAGGCGACCCAATCAGTTTGGTTTGGCATTTTCTTAATGTTACTTATGAATTCCAAACAGGTCCGCAAAATTCAATGACACTTTACGGAAGCTTCTTTTTTCCTTATGCTGGTTGGACTTCAGTCGGTTTTGGTGCTTCATACAGATGGTATCTGCTACAAAGCAAAGGCAATAGTATTATTAAAGGATTCAGCTTCGGACCAAAAGCAACAATAAGTTATTGGGGAAATGATATGTCCACCGGTGGTGTTTCATTTTCATTAGGTGGTGAAGCCGGATATAAATGGATTTTCAACGGAGGATTTTCCGTTGAACCAATGTTTAATATTATTATTCCGTTTTCCAGCTATTATCTGTCAGGCGTTTACGTAGGCTTAGGCGTTAATCTTGGATATGCTTGGTAGGATAGAATATACTTAATTAGTTATAAAGAGGACTGATAATTTATCAATCCTCTTTTTTTATACTTACTATTCTTATCTCATCAATATAATCTTCCCTGTTTTGATTTCCGTTCCTGTTGCGATTGTGTAATAATATGTGCCTATGGCTTGGGCGGCAAAATTAAATTCAAATTCATTCAATCCTGTGCGGAGCCGTGCTTTATCAATCTCGTAAACAATATTGCCCATTGCATCAAAGATACTGATTTTCGCTTCAACCGACATATACGCCATTACTCGCAGTTTGATTTTATTATCGGTCGGATTCGGATAAGCATAATGTTCAAATATTATTTCGTTATTCTCTTTTTCTTCCTCAATCCTTTTCCAATAGGACTTGACTTTTAGATAATATGGATATTTTGTTTGAGAATCTGTATATCTGTATCCTGCAAAGAGAAGATTGTTGTCCGGCGATTTACTTACAAAATTGAATCTGCCGTAAATAGGACTAAATACTTCTTCATAAAATACATTTAACGATTTATCCATAATTATATAGGCAGGATGAACTCCTTTGCTTCCTGCTATAACATATAATGAATCGCTCAGCTTGCTAATATGAGTAAATGTCCAATCGGAGAACTTCTTGCTGATAATTAATTTCAACTGCCCATTAGAACCGTAAATACTTATTTTTGAGCTATCCAGTGCAATTAGTATTTTAGTATTCAGTCTAATGAATTGTATGAAATTTGTGTACGGGATTTCGCTCCCGTTAAGATAGCTGACATCTTTATCCCCTATATTGCAGGAAATAAGATTATCAACATAATCACCTGTGGAAATAACCGAAACATTATGCAGATACTTTATACCCGCAGGAACTTTCAGTGAATCTTTTTGTACTAATTTGTTCTTGTTGTCATATAAAAAATATGTACAATAGCCGCTTCCAAATTCATTAGGTTTTGGTATTACAGCCAAATATTTATCGTAATATGATAAACGCGATGTAGATGAACTAACTATATTACATAGATTAACATAAGATATGGAAAAATTAAATTGGAGAATAGAAATCTTATTTAAATCATACAAGCAAGGTGTGAACAAATATTCGTTATTTGTTCTCCTGAATAAATAACTGTTGAATGGCTCCCAGAGAAAGCGTAAGTCCTTGTGTTCGGGTTCATACATACCTATAAAACTGTTTGCTTTATTGTTAAATACTCCCTTTACCAAATATCGTAAATTCTTATCTAAATCATCATAGGCACTTACTGCTTCATAATTTGAATAATTAGTGTCGGTAAATTCAGAGATGATATTTGCCGAGTTATTCTTATAATTCGGGGCTTTTATTTTTATATTTTCAGCAGTTGCAAAGCTATTACCCCATTTGTAAGTTGTCATTTTTATAGTATAACTCGTATCAAAGATAGTTGTAAGAGTTAGCTTATTCGCATAAACACTGTCTTTATTCAAAAGAATCCATTTATTATTAACATAAAGTTCCCAATGTAACGAATCGCAATTTTCTTTCGTAGTGTTTTGGAAAACAACATCTGTTGTGTTTAATTTTTTAACAATATTATATTTAAATTCCGGCTCGATAGGAGGATACTTTTTGTCCAGATAACGAATTTTCAGAAAATATGGATTTTTTATTGGATAATTTTTATATCGCCAGCCGGCAAGAAGAAAAGTACTATCTGCTGAGACAGATGCAGAAATAAATGCACCGAAGCGTTCATTCAAAATTGTTTCCCTAATAATATTTCCTGCTTTGTCGAATACGATAAATGCAGGGTGCTTCTTGTAATTGCCCACAACTACAAACAAATTGTTATTAAGCTTGGTAATATCAGAAAATTTATAGTTTGTTAGATTTGATTTATAAATTGAGTCAATACGTTTTTGCTTTTGCTTGAAAATTAAAATATTTGATGGTTGCATAATGACAATAATACTGTCATTGAGCTTTTTTAATCTTTTTGCACAAA